>DRFG01000128.1 GCA_011050655.1 Roseobacter sp. | reverse complement strand
CACGCCCCATGACAACACCCACCAACATACCGCTGCCTGCATGACCTACAAAAAAGCGGTCCTGCGCCAGCGCGTCTACCGTCGCTTCGGCAACGCAAACCATTTGCGTGCAAAATTCCTGTGCCGTAACAGCACCAAAGATGTTTCTGATTTGCGGCAACTTCACCGCAAACAAGTTCATCGCGTAACATCCTTCGGGCAGACGCAGCAGGCGGTTCTCGAAGCCATGCAGATCATCCACCCCGATCACGTTCAGATCAAAGCTTTCATCACGCCGGATCTTCATGAGTTCGGTGAGCTCTGCTAGCGAATGGTAAGCTTCGCGCTCACGGCGCATGCTTGCATTAAGCATCCCTGCAGTATTTATCCGCGCAGCAAGCTCGACCCCATTGAGAGGTTTGAAAATGAAATCAGTAGCACCGGCGCGGAATGCATTTTCCATCAGATCATGCTTTTGACTGCCTGTAATCATGATGATGGGCGTGCTTTTGTATGATTGAAGCCCGCGGATAACGGAGCACAACTCAATCCCATCGACACCTGGCAGAATTATATCGAGCAAGAAACACTCGAACGAATTTTCATCGTCTTTCAGTAAATTCAGGGCATCTTCGGCAGTTTCTGCACATATAAGGTCAAAACCAAGCGGTTTCGTCAGGCTGTCTCGCAGCATGTCCAAAATCGTAGGGTCGTCATCTACAGCCAATATCTTCATCACATTCACCCACTCTTTATAAATATAGTCACTTTTACTCAGCATTCTTACGGACATATTCGCATCTAAATCTGGCCATATTTTGTCGGATGCTGCCTGTGTCTGCCAAGGCTCCCAGCCGAATTTATGTGGCACGGCATGGATTTATGACTAATTAAATCTGAACTTAGGCGAAAATGTGCAGACGCCGGCGAAGTATTGCCAAGCATTTGGCCCAAGTTGACTTCCTCTTGCGCGAATCTCTGCAACCTGCCATATCCAAATAGCTAACGTTATTCTTTTTCGACCAACTGTCTCCCTCATACGGCGTTCAGACTTCGATCCAGACCGACAACGCCGAGCCATCGCACGATGCGGATGGCATACTAGAGGAGACTACGGATATGGCCACTGGCACCGTAAAATGGTTTAACACAACTAAAGGCTTCGGCTTTATCGCACCCGATGGCGGCAGCAAAGATGTATTCGTACACATTTCCGCTGTTGAACGCGCTGGCCTGACCGGTCTTGCTGACAACCAGAAAGTGACATTCGACATTGAAGCTGGCCGTGACGGTCGCGAATCTGCATCGAACATCGCTCTGGCGTAAGCCTTTTTAGGTTTAGACCTACTGATAGATTTAACCGGCTACCCAACGGGGCAGCCGGTTTTTTCATGTATGGCCGCCTGACAAATTTATGCTGAAATCCTCGGCCGTCATTGTCGGCGTGAATTAGTCCGACCCCAGCAATTGCGGGGGTAGAAAATATAAAAAAGGGCCAGCATGGTGGCCGGCCCTCTGCATTAGATGCTATAGATAGAGGCTTAGTTCAATGCCTTGTCGGTGATCGCATGGGTCCATGCGCCGGTTGGCTCCTTGGTGATGACCGGGTCCGATCCGCCAGACAAAAGCGATTGGACGGTACGATCATAGTCCGCTTCATCCAAGGCACCATTGCTCCCTGAAGTCAGCTTTGCCACTTCACCCATCATACGCTTTTGATGCTCTTCAGTTTGCGCACCCGATGAATCGTTATCCAGGACGATTTCCGCCGCTTCGTCTGCATTTTCTTCGGCATACTTCCAGCCCTTCATTGACGCTCGGACAAAACGTACCATCTTATCCTCGAATGCCGGGTCGGCCAGATTTTCCTCCAGCACATACAACCCGTCTTCCAATGTCGCGACCCCCTGATCTTCATATTTGAACACCATCAAGTCCTCTGGTGTCAGGCCCGCGTCGATCACCTGCCAATATTCATTGTATGTCATGGTCGATACGCATGCCGCTTGTTTTTGCAGCAACGGGTCCACGTTAAAGCCTTGCTTGAGTACGGTCACTCCGTCCTCGCCCCCGTCTGTAGGTAGGTCAAGCTTGCTCATCCAGCTCAGGAACGGGAATTCATTACCAAAGAACCAGACCCCTAAAGTCTTACCCTTGAAGTCGTCGGTCGAAGTAATGCCAGCGTCCTTGCGGCATGTCAGCATCATACCCGAAGATTTGAAAGGCTGCGCGATATTAACCATCGCCAACCCTTTTTCGCGAGCGGCCAAAGCGGCAGGCATCCACTCCACGGCGACATCCGCGCCACCGCCGGCCAGCACTTGCGTTGGTGCTATGTCGGGGCCGCCCGGCTTGATGGTCACATCCAAGCCTTCTTCTTCATAAAAGCCCTTGTCCAGCGCGACGTAATACCCGGCGAACTGGGCTTGAGTAACCCATTTCAACTGTAGGGTCACATCGTCAGCCGCCTGCGCCATCGTTCCCATCAGGCCGACAGCGACCCCGGCGACATAGGTTGAAAATCTTCTCATTGTTGTAACTCCCTCTTGGTTGGTATTGTTTTCTTGTTAATTCCTTTGGCTCGGGTGCCAGAAGGTCACAGTGCGTTCGAACAAAGTCATCACGCCATAGAATGCCGATCCCGCGATCGCCGCCACTACAATTTCGGCCCAGACCATATCAAGTGCAAGCTGCCCCACCGAAGTTGAAATGCGAAACCCCATTCCCCGTACCGGAGAGCCGAAAAATTCAGCAACAATTGCGCCTATTAACGCAAGCGTAGTTCCGATCTTAAGACCATTGAACACGAAAGGCATCGCCGCCGGCAAGCGTAGCTTGAACAAAGTCGCCCAATAACTGGCTCCATAAGTACGCATAAGGTCGCGCTGCATAGCGTCGGTTGCCTGCAAGCCTTGTACGGTGTTTACCAGCATCGGAAAGAATACCATTACGACAACCACCGCTGCTTTAGACTGCCAGTCAAAGCCAAACCACATCACAAGAATAGGTGCCATTCCGATCACCGGCAAAGCGGCGACGAAGTTGCCGACCGGCAATAAGCCGCGTTGCAAAAACGGAAACCGGTCAATCGCAATCGCAATCGCAAATGCGGCCCCACAACCGATGATATAACCTGACAATGCACCTTTTATCACAGTCTGGACGAAATCGCTCCACAGCACATCCGGCGACATCACCAACCTTGCGGCAATGACAGATGGCGCAGGCAATAGAACCTGTGAAATCTGCATTCCATGAACCACACCCTCCCAAACTGCGATAAGGGTCACGCCAAACACCAAGGGCGCAGCAAATGAAACCCATCCGCGCGGCCGTCTACGTGCCAGCCACACGTTAATGCTCCAACCTACGAACCAGGCGGTGACGGCGAAGATAATCCAGATCATGGTGCCATCCCCATCCGCTTCAAGGTAATACGCTGTATCAGTCCGATGATACCGACCAATGCGGCGGCCAACGCCGCTGCCATGATCAGTGCGCT
>DRFG01000127.1 GCA_011050655.1 Roseobacter sp. | reverse complement strand
GGAATTCTTAGCTTTGGCCTGTTATAACAGTCACCCCATTCCGAACAAACGCCTCTAAGCGCTCAGGTCTACTCTCCTAATTTCTCGCTAACACCTTCCCCAGGGCAACATCCTCTCAAAACCGCGCATTGGCTCGCGTTTCGCTTTAGTGCCACGACAACTGCTTGGAAAGCGCCGTCCAGTTCATCACGTGGGAAATTCACCGCCTTGGGCTAACCAACCCATCATCGGGGCACATTGGAGATGGTTATAGACGAAACTTGCATCGCGGCTGAGCCCACCTTCCCGTCCATTCGCGGCTCGACGGTTTCTGCCCCTGCGCGGAAAAGGCGGCGGGTGATTTGTTCGGGGGTGGCTTCGCTGTCGCCAACGCCAAGGTATTGGAACGCCGCGTCGGCGGGATCGACCGTGATGGTTGTGCCCGAGACGGTGACGCCTGCTTGCAATCCGATGACGTTCTGCACGCCCAAGGTCGCGGTCTCGCCAGTGTCCACATCTGCCGCACCCGTCAACATACCGATGGTAAAGGACGCGTCATCTTCGGACGTGGTTTCGGTCAAAGCCAAGGCTACGGTCGGCGCGTCGTTGGTGCCGGTGACGGTGACGGTCACAAAGCTGGAGGTGACGGCACCGTTGAAATCCATGGCGCTGGTGTTGGCGATTGCGTCGCGGGTTTCGTTAATTGCCAAGTCTTGGAAGTCGGTACCGAGGTTGAAGTGCAGTACGGTACCGACAAACACCGCCGAGCCTTCAGCAGGTGCGCCGGGGATCGCGTAGGTCATTGTGGTGCCGTCGTCGTTGCTGTCTACATCCGCGGCCAGTGGGGCCAGATCAAGGGTGGCCACGGGGCCGTCCTCGGTTGCGGCCAGAATGCCCGGCGACAGGGTCGGCAGATCATTGGTGCCGGTAATGTTGATGGTGAGAGACGCGGTGTCGGTGACGCCGTTGCCATCGCTGACTTCGTAGGTAAAGACGTCGCCCGCAGCCCCGTCCTGCGCCAAGGCGTTGGTGTCGGGATCAGCATTGTTCAGCGTGTAGGTATAAGAGCCGTCGCTGCCAATCAGGACGCTGCCATAGGTGCCTTGGACGCTAAGTCCAACGTTGCCTGACAGACCATTGACGGACGCGACGTTTAGGATATCACTGGTGTCCACATCCGTATCGTTGATCAAAACATTTCCGGTCGCCGTATCGTCGCCCGCAAAGGGAGAATTCAACGGATTCGCCCCGGCTTCGGTCACCGCATCGCCGGTATTGGTGTCAAGAGATGCGATTGGCCCGTCGTTCCGGCCCAGAATGGTCAGAGTCACCGTTGCCGTGTCTGTCGCGCCGTATTCGTCCGTGACGGTGTAAGTGAATGTATCCGTTGCAGATTCACCAGCCGCCAAATAGTTGAACACAACCGGCGGATTCTAGGTGATGTCGGTTCCGCTCAGCGATACCGGTGCACCTGCTGCACTCGGCGCCGCGACGCCGGTCACGGTAGGGGGACGTCCAACTCTCCCACCCCCCAGGGGCCTTCAGCCCGAGAAAGGGAGGTTTCGCCCACTCCTTTCATCCCCACTCGCAGGGTCGTCGTTCATCACTCCTCCTGTACCATCTCAGGCGTCTCCGACGGTTTTGAAATGCGTGAAGTCACAGGTCAGCTCACAGCCCTTACCCGACTTTAGTGCTGGCCGCCGCGAATGTCAGCTCCGAAGCAAGTCAGACTTGGGAGCAGAAGGCAACATGACTTCTCGGCTACTGAAATCCTTCATTGCGAATGAAAGTTAAGACTGCGCTGGCCGACAACCTTTAGAAAAAAATCTATATGCATCCTGCGGGTTAAAGAGGCCGCGATGCTCACTGCGCTTCTGCCAGACGCCAACTTAGCCGGATACGGCTACAGGTTAGCTCTCTTCGTCTTGCGAGCTCTGGGATATCTCTGCACGCAACCGTCGAGCCAACTCGGACGGGGCCGTGGGTTTGGTGCATACCGGCACGTCAGGATGGGCCTCACGCAGTGATTCCGGTAAGCCTACACCGGTATGTACGACGACCGGCACCTTAGGGCGAAGCGCGGCGAGCACCGGGCCTATTTTCCCGTCGGGCAGATCCACATCGACGATAGCTCCATCCGGCAGCGCGTTCTCGATCAGCTTTAACGCCTGAGCGACGGAAGAGGCCGGTCCCACGGCGACCCCGCCTGCCTCCTCAACGCCAAACGCGAGATCCAGCGCAATGAAGGGTTCGTCCTCCACGATCAGAACCTTGAGGCCAGCGAGATATTGATCAGTTCCGGACATAGAAATGCTCCTCATTCTATTGTGTCAGACGATCACGTGCGGCGGTCAGGTGGACCTCGACCCCGGTTGGATGCCAAACATGTTCGATACCACCGCCCAATTGTCCGGTCGCGCTCAGCCGTGCGAGCTGGCTGCCAAAGCCATTCTGCAGCGGCGGCCCTGCCAATTCCGGTCCACCAGTTTCCTTCCAGTCCAAGGTCACCAGGTCTCCGACAAGGTCCCAAGTAACGCGCAGCTTACCGGTTGCAACCGAAAGCGCGCCGTATTTTGCGGCGTTGGTTGCCAGCTCGTGCAGGATGAGCGCAAATCCTGTTGTGGACGTGGGCCCAAGTTCAACCGGGGGGCCAAAGAGTTCAATTACCCCTGGTCTCCCCACTACATGCGGCTCCATCACCACTTCAATCAACCTGTCGAGTCTGCTGGGGGCCTCGTGGTTCTGACGCGATGTGATTGAACTGCTAATCAACTCATGCGCACGGGCGAGCGCCAACACGCGGCCCGTCAGTGACGACGACATTTCGCCCACGCTGTTCGCGTGCCGGGCAGTCATCTTGATCATCCCCGCCGTAATTGAGAATAGGTTTTTCACACGGTGGTTTAGCTCGCGCATTAGCAACTGCTGGGCTTCTTCAGCCCGTCTCCGTTCACTGATGTCAAGAATGTTGCAGACCGCGCCCTGCAACTCTCCCTGCCAGATCACGGGGCGGACCCAGTATTCGACAGGGAAGGACATGCCATCCGTCCGATGGAACACCTCGTCGTCGACATGCGCCATCCCACCGGTCGACGCGACATGGTAGATTGGGCAATCTGCGTGCGGGTAATGTGAACCATCTGCATGCGAGTGATGGATGATCTCGTGCAACTGCTTGCCGATGACATCCTCCTCTTTCTTGAAGCCGAGCATGCGCAGGAAGGCCGCGTTACAGCGCGTCGTGTAGCCCCCCTTGTCGACCGCATAGAATCCGTCGGCAGTGGCATCCAGCAAGAGCGCAAGGTCGGCTTCGCGTCGCTTAAGATCGCTTTCGATTTGGCGGCGCTGTTCGATATCGATGAGAACCCCAGGAAACCGGATTGCCTGACCTTCGTCGTTTTGCTCACAATATCCACTGGCCTCTACCCAGCGGTAGCACCCATCGGCATGCCTCGACCGGTATTCCGCTCTGTAGGTGCCCCCCTCTCTGACAGCTTCCTCGATCTTGGATTGCACCCGATCCCAGTCATCAGGGTGGATGGATGCCGCCACATCGGCTATTGGCATCCCATTACGACAGCGATCAACTGGCAGCCCAAAGGCCCGAGCAAACCGCTCGTCAGCGGTGACGGTATCGGTTGGAATATTCCAAATCCACGTGCCGATGATCGCACCGGCCTCCAAGGCCAACTCGATCCGTTCCTGAGCCAATTCCAGATCACCCTTGATTTGTATCAACTCTTCTTCGGCTCGGCGCCGCACCTCAATTTCGCTTTGCGCTGAGCGATAGAGACGCGCGTTGTCCAGCGCGATAGATGCCTGACCCGCGAGTCCATCCATGAGCCTCTCGTGATGGACCGAGAACTGGCCGGGTTTTTCATGGCCAAAGAACAAGCCACCCAGAACCTCGCCCGACCGCGAAACCACCGGAACGGCCAAGTAGCTGCGGACCGGCAAATGCCCCTCCGGCATGCCGCGGAAGGGCGCATTATGACCGTAACGTTGATCCGTAGTGATATCGTCTGATCGGACGATGCCATCCCCGGCAAACGTCGGCGCAAAAATCTTGGTATTCCGCGGCATCGGGAAATCGCTGAATGCTGACCTTTCGACGCCAGATAGGGTGTAGAGCATGTAGCTTTCACCCGAGCCTTCGACGACATTGTAGAAAAACGCGCCGAACTGTGCGCCGGTAAGCTCGACCCCAGCGTCGGTGACCATTTGCACCAAAGCGTCTTGATCCAATTCGGCCGCGACACCGGCACCGGTGCGGTTCAAGGTTTGGAGCAGACGTCTTTGAGCATTTAGCTCTTCCTGAGCTGAATAGCGTTCGAGGATCAGTGCAGTGATCCGAGCCACCAGATCAAGAAAATCGTCTTGGCGCGCGGTAGGCAGTCCGGGCTGATGTCGATAAATTGCAAATGTCCCCAGTAGCTTATCCCCGGTCCCGACGATGGGGTGGGACCAGCAGGCACGCAGGTCGTGCGCAAGCGCCAAGTCCCGAAAATCCGCCCACAGGCTTTCATTGGCAATATCGGCCACGGCGACCGGGGATTTGCGATATGCTGCGGTTCCGCAAGATCCGACCGCCGGCCCGATCTCCAACCCGTCAATGGCATCGGTATAGGTCTTCGCCAGCCCGATCGCAGCGCCGTGGTAGAGCCTAACGCCTTCCTTGTCAGTCAGAAGGATCGAACAGGGGGACTCTCGACCGATGAACGTCCGAACCGCTCGCATCAACTCGTCGAGGACCAACTCAAGCGGTCGTTCCTGCAGGGTCAGTTCCAGCAGTTTGTGCTGCAAGGCTTGCAGGTCGCCGGACCCTTCTGCGTTGCTATATTCGGGTTCCATCTCGGCGATGGTGCAAAGAACCGCCCTCGGCCGTCCCTGATCATCTGCCAAAGGGCTGAGCGCCAGCGCACCCTGAGTGGACTGGCGACCGGAGGCGCACGGTATCGCTGTTGTCAGTCGAGCTGCTTCGCCCCGATCAACAACTTGCGCCATGGCCGGAACCAGGTCGGGCCACATGCCCTTCAAGATCTGTTCGGCGGGTTGCCCTAACGCCTCCGGATGCGCCGCGCCTAATAAGGAGGCAAAGGAGCCATTATAGAACAGGAACTGTTCAGGCCCCCAGCAGATAAAAGTTGGCGAGGGGGACGCCAATATGATCTGAAGCGCTGTCTTGAGACTCTGTGACCAGTCCTGAGGCGCGCCTAACGGATGCCCATGCCAAGTGCGCGCCTCAATCGATGACGTAACTTCACCTTTGGCCGTAAGAAACGTAAGCTGCTCGCCCAAGTTTAAAAGCATATAGGAACCTCCTCCTCGCAATGTAACTTGCAAACGTGCATAGGCAAGAGCGGGGCTCCTTGCAACGAGCCGATGCCGGTATCCGGACTGACATTATCAGTCCCATCAACCGGGCAAACCTCAGACAATCGAACTTTCAAAGAAATTCGAAAATCGCCATCTGCGTGATGGGCCGATAAACTACTACAAACCGAATGACCCAGACAGCAAATTCGCACTTGCAGGGCGAATTTGCAAAAACGCCAAAACTTTCGGTGGGATGCCGTCAGTCCTCAAAACGAAACGATGCGATTTATAAATCGTGATCAGACAGCACGCTAAGCGAGCAATCGTTAGGAAGAAGCGCACGTCTATGCATTATGCAGCGAACGTCTGCTTTCCACCCTTTGCGAAAGGTGCCGCTTACGGCTCAGAGCGGTCATTCATGCTCGGCACGACGAATGACCAGTCAGAGCCGGTGTGTCTAAGTCGGCGCACAACGCACACTTCGTCTTCCCCTGATCCTCGGGGCCAGCTCATCCAGTTCTTGTGCCTAACGGCTCCTTTGAAAGCTT
>DRFG01000126.1 GCA_011050655.1 Roseobacter sp. | reverse complement strand
TTCAGCCCGAGATCTTGCGGGATGATCGTCCCGTCGGTTTCGTCGCCAATCATGATAAAGCCCTTTTCGGCGCGCAGGATATGCAGGCACTCGGTACCATAAGGCATCACGCCAAGGTCGTTGCCCGCCACCATTAACGCATCCCAGAACGCCTGCCCCAGCCCTGCGTCGACCGCGATCTCATAGCTCAGTTCGCCCGAGAACGAGATCCGATAGATCCGGCATTTGAAACCGCCAAGCGAACCGTCCGCCCATTCCATAAATGCCAAAGCATCCTTGCTGACGTCCATACCGCCCAGCTTTTCCAAGCATTTACGCGCGTTCGGACCAACCACTGCGATTTGCGCATATTGTTCGGTGACGTTGGCAACATAGACGTTGAGGTCCCACCATTCGGTTTGCAGCCATTCTTCCATGTGCTGATGAATACGTTCTGCGCCGCCAGTGGTCGTATGGCAGTGGAAGGTATTATCGTCGATACGCGCAACGACACCATCATCAATCAGAAAACCATTTTCCGAACACATCAAGCCATAGCGGCATTTACCCGGTTTCAAACTGCTCATCATATTGGTGTAGAGCATGTCGAGAAATTTGCCTGCGTCCGGCCCTTTCACTATGATCTTGCCGAGCGTTGAGGCATCCAATAACCCCATCTTGGTCCGGGTGTTTGTAACTTCGCGCATCACTGCGTCGTGAGTGGTTTCACCGGGACGATTATAGGAATATGGTCTGCGCCAGTGGCCAACTGGTTCCCATTCAGCACCATTGGCCACGTGCCAATCGTGCATAGGGGTGCGACGAATGGGTTGAAATACATCGCCACGCGCCTCGCCACCGATCGATCCCATGGAAATCGGGTGGTATGGCGGGCGGAATGTGGTGGTTCCAACGCTGGGGATATCGGCATTCATCGCCCCGGCAAGAGTTGCCAACCCGTTTATATTGCTAAGTTTTCCTTGATCAGTGGCCATCCCCAGCGTGGTGTAGCGCTTGGCATGTTCAACACTGACGAACCCTTCTTGCGCCGCCAGACGGATGTCGGAAACCTTGACGTCATTTTGATAGTCCAGCCACGCCTTTTCGCGCAGCTTCACGCCCGCACCTTGCGGCATCAACCATACCGGTGTCAGGGGTGCCTCTTCCTGACGGCTAGCATTGGGAGATGCGACATCAGAGGGCAGCTTGAACCCAAGGGTGGTAGCGACGCCGTCCGCAGCCGCGTGAGCGTCATGTAAGATATCGTCCAGGCCGAAAAATCCGGCGGCGGCACCAGCGGCCGTAACGAAACCGTGGCCGTCAGCCCCAAGGGGAGGATTATCCACATCGGGGCGGAAGGTCGCAAGCTTCGTATCCCATATCAGTTTCCCGCCGCAATGGGACCACAGATGCACCACAGGGGCCCAACCACCGGACATTGCAACGGCCTCGCAAGCGATCGTTTCAAGCACGGCACCTTCTCCGGCTTGGCTGCAAACCTCGACTGCTGTGACACGCTTGGCACCTCTGACGCGCGAGATCGCGTGACCCATCATGACGCGAATACCCAGTTCCTTGGCGCGCGCCATCAACGGGGAGTCTTGCGGCAACACGCGGGCATCAAGAACAGCGGGGACACTCAAGCCCGCCTCGACCAATGCAATAGCCGTGCGATAGGCATCGTCATTATTTGTGACCACCACAGTCCGGTCACCCACCGATACCCCGTAGTTCACAAGATAATCGCGCACCGAAGCGGCGAGCATCACACCTGGGATATCGTTTCCGGCAAAGGACAAGGGACGCTCAATCGCACCAGTGGCGGTGATGATATGCCCGGCCCGAATACGCCATAGACGGTGACGTGGCCCGGTGCTTTGTGGGGCATGATCGGTCAAACGCTCATAGCCAAGAACGTAGCCGTGGTCATAAACACCAGCCCCCATGACGCGGGTTCGCATCTCGACGTTATTCATCGTCGAAAGCTCGGTCACCAGAGTATCGACGAAGCTTTCGACGGGGGTCCCCTCAACCGCGCCTCCGTCGACCGGTGCCCGCCCACCCCAATGATCTGTTTGTTCGAGCAAGATTACCCGTGCGCCGGAACGGCCTGCGGTGCGCGCCGCCTCGAGCCCCGCGACGCCCCCGCCGATGACCAGCACATCGCAAAACGCATAGAAGTGTTCATAGGTATCTGCGTCTTTTTCCCTAGGGGCTTTTCCCAGCCCCGCCGAATGACGAATGATCGGTTCGTACACATGTTTCCAGAACGGGCGGGGATGGATGAACATCTTGTAATAGAAACCCGCTGGCAAAAATCGGCTGAGGTACTTGTTGATCGCGCCTACATCAAATTCGAGGCTGGGCCAGTGGTTCTGGCTTTCGGCATTCAATCCGTCGAACAGCTCGGTTGTGGTGGCCCGTTGATTTGGCTCAAATTGCCCGGCCGTGCCCAAGTTCACCAATGCATTGGGTTCTTCGGGGCCAGCGGCCACGATCCCTCGGGGCCGGTGGTATTTAAAGGATCGACCGACCAGCATTTGGTCGTTGGCCAACAGAGCGGAAGCGAGTGTATCTCCTTCGAAACCGCGCAGTTGCTTGCCGTTGAAGGAAAAGCTGACAGCATTGGATTTATTCAGCAGGCGACCACCTGTGGCAATTCTGGTGCTCATAACGGCAAACCTTGGTATTTGCGGAGAGCATTGATGCCTCCGGCGGGAGTTTTCAGGCAAAATGAAGAGGAAAAGTATATCATTGAGAGTTATCCTGACCTTGCCAGTCGGGGCGACGATCACGCACATTGTCAATGATGTCTTGAGGTATCGTGCTGGTCTGAGCCGAGTAGGTGCCGAAAACCTCGAGGGTCACGGTGTCTCGGGCGGCGTGAAACCATTTACCGCACCCGTAGACATGACGCCACCTTTCGAAATGCACACCCTTTGGGTTTTCGCGCATGAATAGATAGCTTTCAAAATCCGCATCCGATGCGCCGGGGCCAAACCGCTTTAGATGAGCTTCTCCGCCCGCATGAAATTCGGTTTCCTCGGCTGTAACACCGCAATTTGGGCATGTCAGGATCAGCATGCGACGCTCCTTTTGAAGGGTATCGAAAACGCAAAAAGGCCAGCCCCCATTGCGAGGCTGGCCTTGATCGATAAAACAGTTCTGCGCAGTGTTTTAGTTACCAGAAGGCTGGTTAGTGGTTCCCGTTGCGGGTTGATCGGCAGGTGCCGCAGGTGGGTTTGCGGTGCTGCCCACAGGGTCAGTTGCGCCCTCAACGGTAACGTTGACGTCGCTGGTGCCACCCACTGGGTCACTTCCCGAGAAGAAGTAAAAGCCAAAGCCAATGACCAAGATGACGAGTATCCCGATAATGATACCCGATCCCGTGCCGCTGGTTTTGTTGATCGTTGTGTTAGGCGGTTGCTGGTGTTCTGGCGTAGCCATTGTATTGCTCCTTCATTTCGTTCGTATGAGGATGCAACAGTTTGAACAGCAGAAAGGTTCCTGCGCGGGGGGGATGCCGCCGGTGTCAATGAAATTTTCAATGCGCCACTCCTGCCGCAACACTTTCGTCGATAAAGCGCCCTTCTTGAAAGCGGTTCAACCCAAAGCCATCGGTGAGCGGGGAGCGACCTTTTGCCATAAGTTCGGCCATCGCCCAGCCCGAACCCGGGATCGCCTTGAACCCCCCGGTACCCCAGCCGCAGTTGACGAAGGCACCGTCGACCGGGGTTTTAGACAGGATCGGAGAACGATCGCCCGTTACATCAACGATCCCGCCCCATTGGCGCAACATCTTGAGGCGCGACACCATGGGAAAGGTTTCGACCAAGGCGCGTACGGTTTCTTCGATATGGTGAAAGGCCCCGCGCTGCGTGTAGTTATTATAACCATCAGTGCCGCCACCGATAACCATTTCGCCCTTGTCGGACTGGCTCATGTATCCGTGCACGGTATTGGCCATTACCACGACATCCATGCACGGTTTGATCGGCTCTGACACCAGAGCCTGAAGTGCCACGGATTCGATCGGCAACCGAAAGCCTGCCATATCTGCAAGGTGGCCAGAATGCCCCGCAACCACCATCCCCAGCTTATCACAATCGATATCGCCCCGGTTGGTAGAGACACCCGTCACCTTGCCGTTTTCCTGACGTATACCTGTGACCTCGCATTTCTGGATAACGTCCATTCCCATATCGGAACAAGCCCGCGCGTAGCCCCAAGCCACCGCATCATGCCGCGCTGTGCCACCGCGTTGCTGCCAGAGCCCCCCCAGAACCGGGTAACGAGGGCCGTCAACGTTGATGATCGGGACCAGCTGTTTCACTTTGTCGGGGCCGATGAATTCGGTTTGCACGCCCTGTAACGCATTGGCGTGGGCGGTGCGCTGATAGCCCCTTACTTCGTGATGGGTCTGTGCCAGCATGATAACACCGCGTGGCGAAAACATGACGTTATAGTTCAGATCCTGGCTCATGGTTTCGTAGAGGGACCGCGCCTTTTCATAGATCGCGGCGGAGGGGTCTTGCAGGTAGTTCGACCTGATGATCGTGGTGTTACGACCAGTATTGCCACCGCCGAGCCAGCCTTTTTCGAGAATTGCGACATTGGTGATGCCGAAATTTTTGCCCAGATAATAGGCTGTCGCCAGACCATGCCCCCCTGCCCCGATAATAATGACATCGTACCGCTTCTTGGGCTGCGCATCGCGCCAGGCCCGCTGCCACCCCGTGTGATGACGGATCGCTTCGCGAGCGACGGCAAAGGCTGAGTATTTCTTCATAAAAGCGGTTCCTGGCATGGATTCGCGCGACGACAGCCGCGCTTGGGTTCTTTCTGGGTGAGCGGGCGAAAAAGAGGATACCCGGCGCGGCATTCCTTATCAGTTTTGCGACATCATCCGCAATCTGGCAAAAACCGCGCATAGGTGCAGCAATATGGCCCCTTTTGTCACCGGCCCGCAGCGTTTAGATGTACCGAAAGAATAATGATTGGACCTAGACTATATGAGCTTTTGGATCATTGCCGTCACAGGCGCAGCCCTGGTAACCTTTATGCTAATGCGTGCTCTGTGGCGCGGGGTACCTACGACCACCGGCGGCCAAGTCGATCAAGGCTTGAAGGTCTATCGAGATCAGCTGGCCGAAGTCGAACGCGACGTGACCCGTGGCGTTTTGTCGGCGTCAGACGCCGCGCGGGTCAGAACCGAGGTATCGCGTCGGATACTGGCGGCGGATATATCGCAAGATCCCGAAGTAACGTCAGGAGCCGGACGGTCCAAAGTGATGGTTGCTGTCATCATTGTGATGCTGATGGGTGGGACGGCTGCGCTTTACCTGACGCTTGGGGCACCCGGCTATGGAGACCTCGCGCTTAAGGACCGGATCGCGTTTGCTGAAAAACTGCGCCAGACCCGCCCCAGTCAAGCCCAGGCCGAGGCAGAGTTGCCTTTGGCCGAAGTCGCACCGGACCTGAGCCCCGATTATGAAACCTTGCTGACCCAGTTGCGCAGTACTGTTGCCAGCCGACCCAATGATATTCAAGGGCACGTTCTGCTTGCACAGAACGAGGCGCGGGTTGGAAACTATATTGCTGCGGCGAAAGCGCAAAGTACGGTGGTGCGGCTTAAGGGAGCCGACGCAACGTTGGAGGATGTATCAGGTTATGCCGAACTGTTGGTGATGGCGGCTGGCGGTTATGTGTCACCTGAGGCGGAGGCCGTATTGCGTGCCGTGCTAAAACGGGATGTCGAAAATGGAACTGCGCGCTATTATTGGGGATTGATGCTGATCCAGACCGGCCGACCCGATTTGGCATTCCGCATGTGGGACGGTCTTTTGCGCCGAGGCCCGGAAGATGCACCATGGATCGCGCCTATCCAAGCGCAGATCGGCCCAGTGGCTGAATTGGCCGGTGTCGATTACACACCTCCTGTAGTTGGAAGCGGGGCCTTGCGTGGCCCGTCGTCAGCAGACGTCGATGCCGCAAAAGACATGACACCAGCCGAACGGATGGAAATGATAAGCACGATGGTCGACGGGCTTTCTCAGCGGTTGGCAACCGAAGGAGGGCCGGTAGAAGACTGGGCACGGTTGATTTCGTCATTGGGTGTTTTGGGCGAAACCAAACGCGCGCGTGCTATCTTTGAAAATGCGCGCGAGGTATTCGGCAATGATCCTGCGGCAATGGACGATATCAACCGCGCGGGAGAACGCGCCGGGGTCGCTGAATGATCTATGAAGACATCGCTGATTTCGAAGCGGCTCTGGCCCCGATGCAAGCGCTCATAGGGCTGGACCTAGGGGAAAAGACCATTGGCGTGGCGGTGAGTGATAGTTTTCTATCCATCGCGACCCCCCTTGAAACCGTACGACGCAAGAAATTCGGGATCGACGCAGCGCGCCTTTCGGAAATCATTGCAAACCGACGTATCGGCGGGGTGATATTGGGGCTGCCACGTAATATGGACGGCTCCGAAGGGGCCCGTTGCCAATCGACTCGGGCGTTTGCGCGAAACTTTGATCGTCTTGGCGATATACCCATCAGCTATTGGGATGAGCGGCTAAGCACGGTCGCCGCAGAACGCGCCCTGTTGGAGGCGGATACGTCACGCAAACGTCGTGCAGAAGTGATCGACCATGTAGCAGCTGGGTATATCCTTCAGGGTGCGCTAGACCGGGTACGGTCCATCCGGACGAAGGCGGCTGAACAATGAGGCGATCAACATGAGCGACGACGTGTGGCAACGAGACGAGATCGAGAGCCCTTGCATAAAGCTTTGTGTGGTGCACCCTGCGACACGCTTATGCACCGGTTGCTTCCGGTCAATTGACGAAATCAGTGCGTGGTCGCAAATGACGGCCCAAGAGCGCCGTATGGTGCTCGAAGAATTGCCATCGCGGGCTGACACCCCGCCGATACGGCGTGGTGGTAGGGCCGCGCGGCTGAAAAGACAGCAAGACTGATCGGGGTAGCGGCCCAAGCCGTTTAGCGGGCCATCCCGTAAAGAAATTCAAGCAGATGGTCGCTGGTCTGAGCGCCTTCGTGATTAGTTGGTCCAAAGTTGTCGTTATCCGGAAGCTGGATACCAATCGTGCCGAAATGCTGCCTCGCAGTCCAATAGCGCGATCTCGACCGAGCCGAGGTTAAAGCAACGACATTGTTTCCTTGGTTTTCAAATTCAACTGCCATGTCTGTATCTCTCATATGAAGCCGGGGTGATTCTCTCGAAAATATCCCGGTATTGTGGCTCCGATTTTGTTATTTAACCCTTAAGTTAAGGCAGAATTGCGGCAAGACAGAGGTATTACTGCCCCAATGCGAACCAATCCCATGCCATTGTTTCCCAATTTCCACACCTTATACGTGCGGATACGACAAAGGTTCTTGTATTTGATACAAGACCTTTGTAGGCGACTGCCCGTATCTCCCTAGCCGTACGGGACGGCCAAGTTTTTATTCCATAGGGGAATCAGAGGAGTGCTATACCCTTAGTAACCCAGCGATTTGCGCAGCATGTTCAAAGCGACCAAGATGAGAAACACGGCAAAGACACGTTTTAACGGTTTGGGGTCCATTGCATGCGCAAGTTTTACGCCTAAGGGCGCAGTCAGCAATGTCATTGCGATGACAATAGAAAAGGTCGGCAGGCTTACTGCACCCACAGTCAGCGGCGGGCTGTTGGCGGGCGTATCCACCAATAAGAATCCGATCACCGAAGGTACAGCGATCAATACTCCGAACCCTGCAGCGGTCGCGACGGCGCGGTGAATCGGCACGTTGAACAAGCTCATCAAGGGTACGCCGAAGCTACCACCGCCGATGCCCATCAATACTGACAAGAACCCGACAGACGGGGATAAAACAGCGCGCACACCGCCTTGGGGCATGACTGGTCCAAGCCGCCAAGACGCCTTGCCGAACGCCATATATGTGCCCACGATCAGCGCCAGTCCGCCAAAAATTCCCTGTAAAACAGCGGTGCGCAACTGGGCTACGACCAGCATGCCGATGATGGCCCCAATCACAATTCCCGGTGCCCAAGTCTTGAGGATCGACCAATCTACGGCCCCCTTTTTATTGTGGCTGTGTACCGACCGCAGCGACGTCACAATGATTGTGGCCAGCGAAGTCGCCAAACAAATCTGCATCAACTGAGGCCCGCCATAGCCAAGGGTCTGAAACGCGTAAAAGAATGACGGGACCAAAACGATGCCGCCTCCTACTCCCAACAGCCCCGCCAGAACGCCGGCAAATGCCCCGATAACCATGATAAGGACGATCATTTCGATCAGGAGGGTCGTATCCGGCATCTCTATCTGCTCCGTTGGTGAGGTTGACGCATTGCTATACGGCTTCTTGGGCCACTGCCAGTGTTTGCATTGCATCAAGTGCATCCAGCAGAACCTGCCGATCCGCGCCCGGGGTTGACGCCTGTTCGGACAACAACCTGCGCCAAATGCGGGCCCCGGGGCGACCTGCGAACAAGCCCATCATATGCCGTGTTATCTGGTTCAAGCGGCCCCCGCCTTCGATATGCGCATCCACATAGGGAAGCATCTGTTCTACGACCGCTTCGGCCGTTGTGTCGGTGCCGGTGCTAAAAATACGTCGGTCCGCCTGGCTAAGAATGTCTGCTGGGTTGTGATAGGCACTGCGACCAATCATCACGCCGTCCAAACCTGCATCCAGAAACGCGTGGGCCTGATCAAGGGATGTAATGCCGCCGTTGATCGAAATGTGCAGGTTCGGAAAAAGTCCCTTCATCTGCTTGACGATCTCATAATCTAGGGGAGGAATATCGCGGTTCTCTTTTGGGCTAAGCCCTTTCAACCAAGCCTTGCGCGCATGAACGATTACCCGTTCGCACCCGGCTCCTACGATGTGGGCCAGAAACTCGGGTAGAGCGATCTGAGGGTCCTGATCATCAACGCCAATGCGGCATTTCACCGTAACCTCAACATCGACGGCACGGCGCATCGCGGCCACACAGCTGGCGACCAGCGCCGGGTGTTCCATAAGAACCGCACCAAAGCTACCTGACTGCACCCGATCCGACGGGCACCCGACGTTCAGGTTGATCTCGTCATAGCCCGCCTCTGCGCCAATCCGCGACGCTTCGGCCAGTTCGGCAGGGTCGGAACCGCCAAGCTGAAGCGCCAAAGGATGTTCAAAGGGTCGATGGTCCAACAGATGCAATGCCCCGCCCCGCACCAGCGCAGGCGAAGTGACCATTTCCGTATACAATAATGTTTGCGTGCTCAGAAGGCGGTGCATGTAACGGCAATGACGATCCGTCCAGTCCATCATAGGTGCAACGGATAGCCTTGCAGACCTGCAAATATCTGATTTTGTTGACTTTTCTTTCAAGACCCGTTCCGCTTCGCTTCACACATTGTTGCACATTTTTGCTTGTTTTTGCCCGTTGTTTACTATCTGAACAAGACATGTTGTTCAAATTGACCAAAAATGTTGTTCAGATATGCCCCAGATTATAGAACGAAAACGCCAAGATGGTTCCATCGCTTATGTTGCACAAATCAACATCAGGCGAAATGGCAAATGGGCACACCGCGAATCCCGAACTTTTGACAAGCATTCTTCAGCTGCAGCATGGTTCAGAAAGCGGATGAAAGAAATCACTGCTGCTGGTGCAGACCTGACAGCCGTCAAAAGCAAAGGCCGAACACTAGGGACAGCGATTGACCGCTACATCACCGAAAGCGTCAGGGAAATTGGCCGCACCAAGGCGCAGGTGCTGCGGTCCATCCGTGAATATGACATCGCGTCGATGAACTGCAACGAAATACAAAGCCATGACATCGTGCAGTTCGCCAAGGAACTTGGTGCGACACGAACACCAGCCACGGTTGGAAACTATATGTCCCACCTTGGCGCAATCTTTGCCGTCGCCAGACCGGCGTGGGGCATCCCACTGGACCAGCAGGCGATGAAAGATGCGTTCGTGGTCTGCAATCGTCTTGGGATAACCGGCAAAGCAAAGAAGCGCGACCGCCGCCCCACGTTGGATGAACTGGATGCGCTGCTGACCATGTTCGAAGACAAGCACCATCGCCGCCCCAATTCACTGCCCATGCATCGCGTGGTAGGATTCGCGCTGTTTTCGACGCGCCGTCAGGAAGAAATCACAAGGGTATCTTGGAAGGGGCTGGACCAGACGCACGGCAGGGTCTTCATCAAAGACATGAAACACCCCGGTGACAAAGTGGGCAACGACGTTTGGTGTGACCTACCAACCCCCGCCATGAACATCGCACTGGCGATGCCAAGGAAGAAGCCCATGGTGTTTCCGTATCACAGCGACACCATCAGCGCCGCGTTCACGCGGGCATGCAAAGTTCTGGAAATTGAAGACCTGCGCTTCCACGACCTTCGACATGAAGGTGTCACGCGCCTGTTTGAAATCGGTGAAACGATTCCGCAGGTTGCAGCCGTGTCCGGGCATCGCTCGTGGTCTTCACTGCAGCGATACACCCACATCAAACAGACAGGCGACAAATATGAGGATTGGAAATGGCTAGATAAGTTGGGCCGTAAATAGCGGCATAGACTGAAGCAGCTGAAGACTGCGTTCATGCTACAAATGACCTTGAATATATCAATAACTTGCAAAAAAAGACTACCTTTAAACTTTCAATATTAAGGTGTTTGATTAGGGTAGCACTTTCCGCAGCAATTCGTTTGAATGGCTACTTGAACGCGACTTCAAATTCTAACTCATTATTCAATCCATTTCGAAAGTTGACTATTCATGGCTAAAAAGCCCGACATGCCCGCACCGATTAACTGGGACGCAATCAGCGCATTGAATTTAGGCATCCGTAGATGCCTAGACATAGTACAGCAGAACCTCGGACAGATTGAGCCCGGTTGGGCGCGTGAGGCTATTACTGCTCACCTTTTGATAAACCTTCACGATGTGTTGCGAATACTAGATAAAGCAGGTCACCGTCTTGCATGGACCGATGATCTACCTACCGGCCAAGACATAACAGGTCAGGTAAAAATTGTCCGTGACGCTATGTGCCACATTGGCTCAGGTCGAAGGGATGCAGACGAATTTAAAAACAGCCTCAATTTCGGCTGGTGCAATGGCAAGGGTGTTTTGATGCAAATCAATGATCAGACTTTGGAAAACCCCTACGAGGATGATCAGGCGCTTTTCATGGGACATCATCGCCTTCTAGTCAAACGTCAGTTGCATCAATGCGTATCAGAAGCCGTACGGCTTGGCCCGGAGATTGCCAAAGCCCATGGGCACCATTGGCATTCAATCAATTTATAGAATAGCTCCAGTTTTAAATGCCTTATAAAAGAATGGTGCCCCCACACGGTCCACAAATAAGCCAGAATTTTTGATAAAAAAAAGGGCGATGTGGACCACGCAAATGGTCCAAACCGCCCTAAACAAAACAATAGCTTATCAGAAATGTGGACCACGCTTTCACCCGATCGTGCGCACCCCATCCTTCTTCCACGTCACCACATCAAACAGGAACTGCGGTGACACCCGCTGCGGATTGGGAAGTCCCAATGCTGCTGCGCAAATCTCCGAACAGAACCATTTGTCAGGATCGTGGCGACCAAACGCCAGCACCTGCGAAAGCATCAGGCCGGTATAGTCATAGCGCGCGCCCAAGTGGTCCTTGATGAATTGACAGGGTGCTTTGGAATCCATCCGCATTGAGACTAAATCCCAACTTTCCGGCTTCAACAGAATGATCTTTTCACGCACCCCACCATCACGACCAGACGCAGAAAGACAGACCGCAGGATGTCCATGCAACGCATCCCCTGAAATCAGTTCAACATGCGAGTAAATGCCCCGCGTCACGCTTCGAATTAGGCCATCCTGAAATCGCTGGAAAACAGAATTGCCGCGCCCCTTATAGAACGCCAAGGTGACAGTCATTGCGCACCTTCAGGTGGTGAACCCTGCAGCCCGGCGCGCAGCTGGTCAAACCATTCAGCACAGCGCGTGGTGCGCATGTTCTGCCGCGTCAGTGCCCGGTCAATCTTCAGCAAAGCAACATTCAGCCGGTCACCCTCCTGCACACCAGCGCGCGACAGCGCACGACAGTCTTCAGGCAAGGCTGGCAATGTGCGTTCTGCAGCGCGCGCGCCACGGTCGGCACCTACCGCGTCCAGCCGTGCTTCAGTTTGATCGCAGGCGGCGCAGAAGGTCACCATCGACAACACCTTCAGGGTTGATGTCAGTTTCATTTTCAAAAGCCTCCAATTCGGCAGCAAATCGAAGGGCTTCCCCTTCTGATGCCTGCACCTTTTCCTGCAGCACGCGGTTCGCATCATCAGCCACCGCTGCGCGCCGTCTTAGTTCAGCCAATTCAGCCTGCGCTGCTGCCAATTCGACCTGAAGAACATAGCCATCACGCGCGCTGTTAATGGCCTGCGACTTGTCGATGACATGCCAAGTCCAAAGGCCAGCACATAAAATGACAGCAAGGCCAACACGACTGGTCAGCAACCGCCAACCAAACTTCAATGCAATTGACATCATTCCGGGCCACCATCTGCGCCACCCCAAGTGGTCTGCGTGCTGAACCATTCCATTCCATGGGCAGCAGCCAAGTTCACGATGACCGGCCACAGCGCCACTGACAGAATGGCTTGCGTGCCGTCCATAGGAACACCAGACGCCTCCTTGAATGCAGCCCAACCAAACGCGAAGCACCACAGCAGGAAGACCGCCCATGCCTGTTCACGCTTGCCTGACCGGCCACCGATGACGAACTTCCCAAATATCTTCAGCATCAGGACAACCTTGCGAACTGGAAGTGCATCCAGTCCTTGCCCCAAGCATAGCCTGCAGGGGTGCCGCCATGCTCCATGACGATGCGCCAAAATGGTTCATATTCTGCGCGCGCAAACTGCGCACGATCCGCACCCCACCGAAGCTGGTTTTTTCCGGGGTTTTGATCCACTGCAGCACCATAAGCATGCGTTGAAAGTGTGGAACCACCGCGCTTCTTCCGGTGGTTAAAACATCCACCAAAGACATCAAGTTCTAAACGCCTTACCTCTACCAACCCATAATGGGAAAGGGTTTCGCGATAAATTGATGTCAGCGGTGCCGCCAACTTTTCATGGCAAGAAAACCGATTCACCTTCTGGCGACGGTTCCATGCGATAATCATAGGAAACGGCAAGTCTACCTTTCCAGCAGTGCATTGCGCGCCACCCGCCTTCCCATAAAATTCGCCCATGTCGCGCTGAAGCGGAAATTTCTTTTGTGCTGGATGACTTCGAACACCAACCAAAGGCGTTCTGGAAACATCTGACGATGTGCCCGCGCGCTCACTAAGAAAAGCAGCCAGCGCTTCACCAGTATTGTGACCATCATACCCATCGACAGCACCCGGTTCGAAACCCAAAACAGCAAGGGCAGCTTGACCCGCACCTATCAGCCGGCGCTTCTTCGACCATCGCCCTGGACTCTTTGAATAGCGTCCACGTTCGACCGCTTCTGCTTTGGAAATGGCCGCCCAAGTTTTTGGACCAGCGTCATTATCAATCAAGCCCGCATACCAACCGACCGCAGCCATCAGCTGCTGAACATTAGAAATGTGCATCTGCACCTCCATATTTTCTTGAGGAATAGAAAATGAAAAAAGCCCCGCAAACGCAGGGCTTTTTCATCTTTAGATTTTGTTTTTCATGAAGCTATTTGAACGGCTTCGCGCGAAGTCGCAGGCACAACCCACGGGGATGCATCCAAGCATTCCACCAATGCCATCGGTGCCGTTCTTCTTCTGGAATAAGAACCCAACGGCTGCACAAGAAATAGTATGCCGCGAAAATCATCGGAATATTAAAGACGGTTGAAAACCGCTGACCGCCCAAGGCAGTCCGAACTGCCCACCACTTTTCACCAAAAAGAAATTGTGCAAAATCCCAATACCCCGACCGCATCACAGCGGCAAAAGCCACAAGAAGCACCCCGCGCACCATATAATATCCCCAACTACCACGCTCAATTGCGATTAGGTGCCAATACCCCCTAGCAACAGCCAACATCATCACAACAACGACACCAGCCGTCACAACATTCATTTCAATCTGCATCCTGCTGCTCACTTTTTCGGGCAGCTTGAGATACTGCGTTTTCTAAATCTCTGATGCTTTCGGCCAATCTGACGCGCACATTCGCCAAATCATCAACCGTCTTGTCCGTTGCAATCCGCGTGCGGGTTTTCAACCAATTTGGAAGTTTCATTTGATTGAACCCCGCTGAACGGAATCCAACGCCTTATCCAAGGCAGCAATCGCAGGGATAACTTCGCGCAAAGTATCGCGCGCCTCCTTTTGCAATGCCTGATTTTGGCGATAAAGGGTCACAACCACGATGCCCAAAGCAACAATAATTGCGCCCAATATCCCTTCATCCAGAAAGACATTGGTCAAGCCATCCATGACAGCCCCCAGTGACTAAAAATGTGCATCAATGACACCATTATTCCGCCTTCAGCTTTCCTTCAAATGCCGTCCGCAGACCGGCTGACTTCGAATAACTATGCTTCACCATTTCAGTGATGAATTCGCGCCCATCGACGCCCGGACGCACACCAAGATATGTGACCGGCTGACCGGCCATCAGCGCAGGACGCCCAACAATCGCGCACGATGTCTTCACCAGCCCGCGCAACATTTCGCGCGCAAAGGCCGTCGCTGCCGCCTGCGCTTCAGACTTGGAACCAAAGGGCTCACGAATAACGTGTTCACCGTCAGCTTCAGGGTCACCATCAACGATGACCTCCTGACGCTTGGCACCACCCCGGTCCTGATAAAACGCCTTGACCTTGCCAAAACGGTCCACATCGTTTTCAGAAACGCGGCAACTGCCTTCGACCATTGATGTCGGGATGATGACAGCCGCAGGAACAGACGTGCCGTCAGCAGTTTCACCTGCACCACGCTTCAACCAAAGAAGCGCGCCGTTCTTAATTGTAAACAAAGCACCATGACGTTTGGCCACCCGCTCCAAAAAATTCAGGTCAGATTCATCCTGCTGACCAATCCATGGATAAACGTGACCAGAAACCGCATCTGAAATCTTTGGGTCCAGCCCATATTCACCAGCAATTTCAGTGACAATATCCTTGACTGATGTGGCATCCCAATGCCGTGACTTGCTTGTCTTCATTGCAGACCGCAGGTCAGCGGAATGCCCCCCAACCGTGATGGTGTAAGGCAGGCAGCTATGGTCAACACGGTCGATGATATAGGCGCCAGCAAATCCACCACCTGAACTGGTCAAGATGGTAACCCGTGCGACCGCCCCACGTCGCGGACTCGCAAAATGCGGTGCAGCATCATTGAACACCATTTCCAAGGTGTCAGACCGGATGCCTTCGCGGTCGGTGATGTTAAGACTGACCAGACGTTCAAAGAACAGCCCGGACACAGGGACACCATCAATGTCCACCAGAACCCGTGGATGTGTCATCAGTCCCAAAGCCTCACTGTTTGTTGACCTTGTCCGCCGGTGGCGATGTCAGGCAGCACAATCGACAACCCTACAGGTAAGTGATGCGCGACCGCTGCGATGTCAGGGTTGGCGTCCAGAACCTGTTCGACTGCGCCCGCTTGGCGACCGTAGTGGCGCGCACAAATCAAATCCAAGGCGTCATTTTCAGATGTGATGTGAACGGTCGGCATTAAATAATCCCCAACAGCGAAAGCAGTGAAAAGCCAGAACCGATCTGCCTGACCTTGATTGAATACGAAATGCGACCGGCTTGACCCAAGCGGTTCATAAACGCTTTGTCATCTTCGACCCCTTGAATGGCTTGCATCCCAAAAATCTGACCCGACCGATTGGCAAGCATCAATGGAAGGCCATTTTTCGCAGCGAGACGAACGCCACCCAACGTGCTTTCCCCACCCCATTCAGCTGGAAACAACACGCCATTGATGGTGACTACTTCAGAACGCGGGCCGGTCCACTGCAGGGCATTCATACGCCCTGCAGTTTCAATTTCAGCCCATGTGGTGTCCAGTTTGCGGCTGACATCGGTGTAACCAAAGCCATGCGCACGGAACAAGAAAGGCCCCAAGGCCATGGTGACTGGTCCAGACATCAAGTGCCCCCTTAATCAGAAAAGCTGGCTGCGAACGTGGCAGAAATGCGTTCACCCAAACGGGTTTCAATAAGATCCACCAACCCTTCCGGGTCAGACACACCAGATGGTGCAACAATGCTGATGCTGCCAATCTCGACACGGGCTGACATCGACTTGCCAGACGCACCACCGCCTGCAGCAGCAGCTGCTGCAGAACCCACAAGGGCAGACGCAGCCAAAGCCGCCATGCTGGCAGACCGAACGCGCTGCGCACCGCGCGCCACGCCTGAACCTTGACCACCACCAGAACCAAAATGCGACATGAACGCTGACTGCGCCTGACCAACATTCAAGATGCCACCAGATGCAGAAGGCACGAACCATTCTGATTTTGGCGTATGTTCGTTTACACGGTAAGGCAAACCAGCCCGCACCGAACCACCGAACGCCCTTGCACCAGCCGGTCTGACAGGTGGAACAGAACCCGCACTTGCGCCCGGCATCGACCGCAGCTGCGCAGACAGTCGCGCCACCTTTTCCAACGCTCGGTCAATCGACGCAGCATTGATTTCAGGCGTTGCTTCAGTTCCATCCAAGACCTGCAACGCTGCAGTCAGCGTGACTGAACGGGCTTCAGCATCGACCAGTTCAGCTTCGACTTCCTGCAGTTCGCGCTTGCGCACATCCATCGTCTGCTGGTGCGGCATCGCCATAGAAAAGGCCATTGGACCCTGACCGATGTTGTCAATATCACCCTGAATACCCGCGATTTCCTCACGCAAAGAAGCCGCATAGTCGCGCAACTCCTGAAGGTGGGCAGCAGTGGGCAGACCACCCGACCGTGAAGAAATCACAGTGCGGGCCGCTGCCTGCTGTTCAGCTGGCAATTGCTCAAATCCGGGCGCAGACAAAACAGATGGCTGCATGGGTTGGCGTGGAAGCGTTGCCGCTTCTTCTTCCTGACCCATTAGCCACTTCAGCCAATCCGGTGCTTCAGGCCATGTAATTAGACCGGCCATGTCGAATTCAGTGATGAAATCCCAAGACCAGTCAGGCAGATGGTCCACCCACTTGAATGTGAACCAATAGCCCCAATCAATATCAGGCATGAAAGTTCGCCAAGCCAATCTTGGAACAAAGGTCATCCAAGCCAATGGGGTCAAAAGCGACCGCCATGATAAATCACCAACCCAATCCGGCCAGTCAATTGCTGACATGAATTCGGACCAATCGACTTCAGGCAACCAGCCTTCCCATGAAAACGCACCCCAAATCCGTGACCAATCAATGGACGGCAAATATTCATCCCACCCCATTGGCTTAATCAGCAGATGCCACGCAAGTTCACCAGCAAGAACAGCCCAACCAATGACCGGAATGAAGCGCAGCGCGCCGCGACCAATCCACGCAAGTGGCCTAATCAGGGAAGACCAGCGCAGGCTTCCGGCCAATGCCCCCCAACGAATGGAAGGGATAAGACCTGCAGCCCAACGCAAAGGCGCAACCAAGCTGGCAAGCCGGAAGCGCGGCAATCGTCGCAAGATGCCAAATCGACCTGCCAAGCTGGCAAGCCCACCACCGGCGAAAACAGCCCGCGCGCCCAATCCCACCAGACCAAAGCGCAGAACAGCCATCGTGCCGATAAGTCCAGCCGCAGCAGTCAGCAAAAACCCACCAGCGACGGCCATGGCACCAAGGGCAACCCCGCCCATGACCAAAGTCTTGGTCAGTTTTGGGTTTTCTTTTGTCCACGTCACCAGCTTGTCGATGAAAACCTGCGACTTCGACAACAGTTCATTCAGGGGTGGCAGAACCACTTCACCGATGCTGATGCCCAAACGGGTGGTTTGGTTGCGCAGCAGCTGCATGTTGTTTGCAGTCGTGCGCGACCGTTCGGCATATTCCGCTTCAGCGCTGCCAAGATATTGGGTTTCATCAGCGACCAACGCCAACATTTCTGGCATCAGCTGCATGTTGTTCATCAGCTTTGTCAGTTCGCGGGCTTCATCCCCAAACAAGTCCGACATAACGGTTGCACGCAAATGGTCAGGCAGTTCATTCAAACGCCGCATGACATCCATAGTGGTGCCAACCGCGTCTTCCTGCATGGCACGGGCCACGTCTTCAGAATTAAGCCCCAAGCGCTCCATAGCGCCGCTTTGACGGTCGGTCGCACCCTCACCACGGACAAGTGCCCGCCCCATGTTTCGGAATGACGTGGCAGCAGTGTCAGCGCCAGCACCAGCCGCAATCATCGCCGCACCAATGGCCAGCGTTTCCGTGCTGTCAAAACCAAAGTTTGACCCATCAGCGCCAGCCCGGTTCAAGAATTCAAGCGTCTGTTCAGCGCGCGCTGCTGAATTATTTGACAGGTGGTTCATCGCATCGAACAACGAACCCGTTTGATCCAAGTCTAAGCCCATGGCAGTCTTGATACTGGCCATAGACTCGCCAGATTGACCGGCTGAAATATCAAAGGCCACGCCAATTCTTGCAGCCATTTCTGCAAATCGCGCCAGTTCATCCTGCGCAATACCAGATTGCCCACCAGCCGCCACGATTTCAGCCAAACCAGTCGCAGCAATCGGAATCCGCGTGGACATTTCCAAGATGTCTTCAGACATCGAACGGAATGCAGCCGGGCTTTCAAAATCCACAACCTTGCGGACATCTGACATTGCGCTTTCGAATTCGACCGCCTGCATGATTGGGGCAGACATGCCAGTCAGGATGCGCCGCCCTGTTTGCATCGAAGCATTGCCGACAAAGCTAAGGTTTGCAGACCTTGCCAACGAACGGTCCATGCGTTCACGACCGGCGGTGATGCGGTCCTGCATGACCTTCAGTCGCTGCATGCGCTCTGCTTGACGTGCAAAATTGGCGTTCGCCGCACCCAAAGCGTTGGACAGGCGGCGCTGCTCACCAGCCAAATCACCAGTATTGACGCCAGCAGACCGCAGCTTGCCCTGCAGACCGGTTAATTCAGTGCCATTCTTTTCATGTGCCAACCGAAGGCGTTCAGCAGCGCGCTTTGCCCGCTCAAAATCCTGCGTCATTTTCTTGGTCGGGTTCGATGTCGCGCGCATTTCACGGCGCAGTTCAGCAACCCGTTCACGGGAACGGCGCAACGCAACTGCTGACCGGTCAAACGTGGACTGCGCTGCCTTGTAGTCTTCGATCATGCGAAGCGGACCGCGCAAGCCCTGAAGACGCCCCATATCGGAACGAACTTTTTCAGCAAAGCGGCCAGTCACGCCAGACATATTCCGGATCATGCCAGAATATTGGTCAACTGCCTTGACGACCAGTTCCGTTGTGATCCGCTTGCCTGCCATGTTGCTGCACACCTTGAATTTTTAGGGTAATATGCCTATCTGTAAGGCATGGACATTTTTGCGATGATATTTGCCATTCTGATGATAGCTGCCGCCATCGCTGCGACGGTTGTCTTAGGTGTTTATGCAGGCGGGATTTGGGGCGCAGGTGCATTTGCACTGCTGCTGTTCACCCTCTACCGGGCATGCACCCATCAAAGCGGCCCCGACCGTTCAAACGACCGGGACACGCTAAATGCTTTTCAGCAGTCACTGGCTGACGACTAAAGCTATTCAAATTTCAATCGCGTGACATCCAAGACCTTTTGTGCGGTGTCGTGCCACTTGATGAAATCTGATACCTTCATCTGCAAGACCTGCGGCAGCGGTGTCGATAACACTGACGCCACAAATCCAGCGGCAAAGCGCAAGTCTTCCACTACTTTGCCGGGGGTGCGTTTCCCGAATCGTCACCAGCAATCTTGTCCGCGCCCTTTTTGAACATGGGCTTCAGAATTGCTTCGACAACTTCATCAATCGCATCAATATCAGTGCTTTTGATTTTCTTGGCGACAGCTTCCGGAATACCGCCAAGGCGCGAAATCCAGAACAAATGGACACGCACAGCATCCACAGAAGAAGGCGGCACCGAAAATGATGCTTCCAGTTCTGCATATTCGATTTGGGTGCCAAGGTCAGGTTCATCGAACGCCAGCTTGTCATAGGTCTTGTCATCGACCACGACAGGTCGCTTCAGGGGCACTTCAATTGGTAAATCCATCTGTGCGGCCCCTTAGTTCAAAAGCAGGGCTGAACGGATGTCAGCTGTCTGCGACTGACCACCCACAGAGACATTGAAGTCATCCGCTTCGATCATTTCAGAACCACCGATTTCCAGCTTCAGATATTCCCACACGAAGGTGTAGTCAGTTTCTGCCTTGTCGCCAGCCTTCCAGCTGCCAAAGTCAGCTTCCTTCAAGAAGCCACGCAGGTAGCATGTCGCGTTCGATACAGTGCCATCTTCATCGACCAGCGCGCCTGTAATCATCAGCGTATCAGTCGTGCCCTGCATGCCATTGATGGCCGCGACGGTTGCCGGGTCCAAAGCGGTCATCTTGAACTTCGCGTTTTCGCGTTCATAGCCTTGGCGAATTTCACGCTCCATCACCATGCCCGCGTTGCGGATTTTGTCAGTCTTCACTTTGAAGGGTGGAATAGTCATTTCTGACGCTTGGCCAACCTTCACATCTTCGTTCAGCCACATCGCACAATCGCGAAGCAGGAATGCCGGGGTCGATTTCATATCTTATCTCCTGAATGGGCCATTCATCTGATGGCATCAGTGCAGATGCACTGGTGGTGCATCTGCATCGTGGGTTTGCGGATTGACCGGACTTAGGCTGCTGCCTGAAGTGCCGCCTTGGTCAATTCCAGATAATATTCGATGTTGCGGTGCGCGATGAAGCGGATGTCTTCCATCGGTGCAGGCGGTTCGAAATCAAGCGACAGCGTGATGCGGCCAGAAGCCAGCGCAATCGGTTCATTCAGGTCTTGGTCCAGCCAGACCTTGCCCCCAATGATTGCGCCTTCAGCAATGAAGGTCCGCATCGCGGCATTGCCAGATTCAATCATCAGCTTGACGTTCGCAGCCGAAAACGGCTTGTCCACAAATTCCATGTAAGCCTTTTCGATGGCTTCATTGATGAAATCTGCAGTGCGGCGAACAGCCAAGAACACCCAAAGGTCATCACCAGTCGCGCCCCGATTGCCCCATGTGATGAAGCCAGACCCGATGTTGATGATGGTGTTGACGTGCTGTTCATTCAGATAGTTTGAATGCGCACCATACGTCATGGGTGCCACGGAAAGCCGTGCTGCGCGGATTACATCCGATCTCCCTTTTTTTATGGGGTTTTCCTGCTCAGCCATCCGTTCCGTTTTCCTTTATTTGGGGCCTGTTTGCCCCCGTTTCTGCCAATGGTGCAACAAAATGTTGCACCCAACCCGAAATGTTGCACCGCCGCGCACGCGGTCCTCCGCGCCGTTTTTCCATCATGGAAACGGCCGCAACCTCCCGCATCGCAACAGCCCACATCAACGCAACAGCGGTGAGTTATCGAACCTTGAACATGGATCCAACCACCCACCGGTTCTTGAGCCGATTTTCCGGATATCGAAACACACATCTGAGAGGAAATTCCCATGGGAACCATTATGACGCGCGCAAAGAAGGACGGATCACAGAGCTATACCGCTACTATTAGAAAGAAGCAAAAGGGCAAAGTCGTCCTGACGCTGACCGAAACATTCCCCAATGAGCGATCAGCAAAGCGCTGGATCAAACAACGCGAGAGCGACCTGAAAGCCAAAGGCGCGTTGGACAAAGCAATTCAATCAAAACAACGCAAGACATGGTCCGATGTGATCGCCGATTATAGCGCTGCATCTCCGAATGGATTCGGAAAGACGAAAACAGCCAATCTCGCATACCTCCAGCGCCTTGATTTCGGACAAATCGCAGTAGAGGATACGGACGATCATACTTTCTTCAAGCTGGCCCAAGACTTACTCAGGGGCGTACAAGCCCCGCCGGCAGATAAGGATTTGGATTGCCGGGAACATTATGATTTGAAACCTCGGGAGCCACAAACAGTCAATTCGTATATGGCAACCTTGCGCACAGTCGTTCGGTACGGTGGACCAATCAGCAGGATTGAAATGCCAATTGCCGAATTCGAGACTGCTAAACTCACACTCACACACCAAGGTTACGTCGCACGATCAGCCAAGAGAAACCGTCGACCAACGTTCGATGAGATGGATCGGCTGATGGCGTATTTCCACGATAACTACATGGCCGACACGCGGCGCGTCCCGATGCACAAGCTGATCGGTGCAGCTATCGCTTTGGCTCATCGTCAAAAGGCGTTGTCTTTGGTTGCCTGGAGTGATTTCGATGCAAGTAACGCGCGCCTTGTAGTCCGGGATATGAAGCATCCTCGTGAGACGGTCGGGAACGATAAAGAGACTTGGATCACCGAAGAAGGGATGAAAATCATCTCATCAATGCCGCGATCCGATGAGCGTATTTTTCCTTACCATTCAGATACGATCAGCCGTCTGTTCACTGAAGCCTGCAAGATCTTGAAAATCGACGACCTGCACTTCCATGATCTTCGGCACGATGCAATTTCGCGCTTCTTCGAAATCGGTCTCGGCGGCGGCAGCCGGGATAAAATCCTTAAGTACACTGGGCACTCGCCAGACGGAAGTCTGAGCCGCTACATCCATGTCGAGCAGGAAGGCGACAAATACGAGCAGTGGAGGTGGTGGCCCCTTCTTTTTGCTCCACTCTAAGTGACTGATTAAAAACAAAGCCGCCCACACTCAAGTGGGCGGCATTTTACGCGAATTCTATTTCTTCGTGAGACATTATGGACTATCGGCGCGGGTCCACTTTCGACGTTCCTGCAATTCACTCTTTGACAACGACCGCGCCTTTCCAGAAATGACAGCACATACAGATTGGTCAGCCTGTCTGGGAAACAGCTTCTCAGGTCCCCAGGCGGAGACTTTCTTCACGATTTTCACTTTGACTCGGGAAACCTCATCCGTCTCGGCATCGACCATCGGTTCAAGGAGATAGTCTTGGCCCAAGAGTTTGCTCAGGCGCTCTGCAGCACTGAGCCACGACCTTTTGACGTCCCTCCAAGGCGCAGTTCTCTCTGCTGACCACGGCAGAGTGAACATGGGGAAGGTGCTTCCCTGTGCCATTACGGCCCGTGTATAAAAAAGAATTTGCTTAGGGGTGCTCAATCGACCGATCGTGTCGACGTCAATCATTGCAAATTTGCTCGTTCGGTCGTTGGATCTGCGCAAACTGTCTCGAACATAACCATCTGAAAACCTGAATGTAATCTTTCTTCCGTCTTCCCTTCTTTTGAGAAAATCAAAAATAGCCGTTCCGCCTTGAGCTTGCAGGTTCGTATGGGCCTTCATGCCCCTTGCAATCATGTCATAGTCCTTGGCACCAGGGGATCCGGTTATTGCCAAAAGTGTGCTGCACCTGACCGTAAAGTTGGCTCGTTTGGGTGCCGCCATATTCTGTGAATCGCCCCAGTTTTACCGGAGACCTGTAGCTTCATTTTACGCGACCATATCGAGCACATCGTGCTGTGCATAGAAGTTCTGTTCAGCCTCCGCTGGCGGGATGTTTCCGATGGGCCCGAGCAGTCGACGGTTGTTGAACCAATCGACCCAGCCAAGGGTGGCCATTTCCAGATCCTGCATGTTGCGCCACGGACCCTGACGATGAACCAGCTCGGTTTTGTAGAGACCATTTATCGTTTCAGCGAGGGCGTTGTCGTAGGAATCCCCGACGCTGCCGACCGACGGTTCGATGCCAGCCT
>DRFG01000125.1 GCA_011050655.1 Roseobacter sp. | reverse complement strand
GAAGAATTTCTTCACGTCATCTCTCCTTGGGAGCGCGAGTTCCTTTTGATGAACGTCTGAGCGCGCTGGAAGCGATGAATGCCTCCGGCGGGGATTTTCAACCATTTGGAAATAAAGGAAGCGACCTGCATCGATGAACCTGCTTTATGCCAACGATGAAAAAGGGACCTACCCTTCCAGCTGGTATGCTGCGACCCGTACCCCAAGCGATGGCTTTGCCCCGTTGCAAGAGGATATCACCGCCGATGTATGTGTCGTGGGTGCCGGATATACCGGGCTTTCTGCGGCGCTGCATTTAGCACAAGCAGGCCGGCGTGTTGTCTTGCTGGAGGCGCAGCGGGTGGGCTTTGGCGCGTCAGGGCGAAATGGCGGCCAATTGGGCAGTGGCCAGCGCGTCGATCAAGAAGCGCTTGAGAAGATGCTGGGGGTCGATGCGGCCCATCGGTTATGGCAGCTTGGTGAGGAAGCCAAGGCATTGGTCAAAGATCTGATTTTTCAGCATGATATTGAATGCTATTTAAGACACGGTGTTGCTTGGACCGCATCTGGGACCGCTGACGTGCGCCACCTGCACAGCTATGCTGAATTCTTGAATGACCGCTATGGCTATGACAAGATTGAGACCCTGAGCCGTGAGAGTTTGCACGAGTTTTGCCCTTCGCCTGACTATAGGGGCGGTATTCTGGATATGGGTGCCGCCCATCTGCATCCGCTGAACCTGGCGCTTGGGCTCACACGCGCGGCAAAAGCCGCAGGTGTTCACATCTTCGAACAAAGTGCGGTTCGGGCGATTCACGAAGGGTCCAAGGTCATCTTACAAACGGAAGCCGGGCGTGTAGCCACTGATCATGTCATCCTAGCCTGCAACGGATATCTTGGTAACTTGAACCGTCAGGTTGCCGCCCGTGTCATGCCGATCAATAACTTCATTGTGGCAACCGAACCGCTAGGCGACAGGATCGGGAACGTGCTGCGCCGCGACGTCGCGGTGGCAGATAGCCGGTTCGTTGTTAATTACTTTCGCCTCAGCCATGATGGCAGGCTGCTGTTTGGTGGCGGGGAGAGTTATGGCTATCGCTTTCCTACCGACATTGCCGCTAAGGTACGGCGACCCATGACTGAAATATTCCCGTGTCTCAAAGATGTGGCCATCGATTATGCATGGGGCGGCACCTTAGCGATCACGATGAAACGCATGCCCTATTTGTCGCGCGTGGCCCCAAATATTTTGTCAGCGTCAGGGTATTCAGGTCACGGCGTAGGTACGGCAGTGCATGCAGGCCAACTGATGGCCCGTGCAATCCAGGGCGATTCTGACGGCTTCGATACGATGAGCGCCATACCCACTCGGCCCTTTCCAGGCGGTGCGTCATTGCGCCCTCCTTTACTGGCCCTGGCGATGACATGGTATAGCTTACGCGACAGGTTAGGCATCTAGTCACAATATATTCACATAGTAGAAAGCCGAAAACGCTTGGTGTCGATGCGTGCTTGTTTTACATTTCCCGAAACTACTATTCAGGATTTTGAAATATGCCCCTGCCAGACATGCACAGCGCCGAACCTATACCGGACAGTGCACGTATCGAAATCGAACGACTCTTACAAAGCGGCGATTTGTTTCGATACACAGCGTCAAGTGACGCACCTGTTTCCTTGCTCGAAGCTGAATTTGCACGAATGATGGGCAGCACCTATGCTCTGGCAGTGTCGTCATGTTCTGCGGCGCTTTTCTTGTCACTTCTGTCTCTTGATTTGCCTCGGAACGCAAAGGTGATGATCCCAGGGTTTACATTTGCAGCAGTACCTTCGGCAGTCGTGCATGCCAATTGCACCCCCATACTCTGTGAAGTTGGCGAGAATTACCGCATAGACCTTGCTGACTTTGCAGCAAAGCTTCCTTCGGTTGACGCCGTTATCATCAGCCATATGCGCGGTCATACGTCGGACATGGATGCAATCATGACGCTATGCAATGCTAAGGATATTCCGGTGATCGAAGACGCCGCCCATTCTCTGGGAACCCTGTGGCATGACCAAAAAATTGGGACCATTGGTCAGATCGGCTGTTTCTCGTTCCAGTCCTACAAGATGATCAACGCAGGTGAAGGCGGCATACTGATCACCGATGACGAAAATCTCGTTGCACGCGCAATCATCATGTCCGGAGCCTATGAGCACAACTGGAAGAAACACCCCGGCGTTTCCCAAGCCTGCATGCAGTGGCAAAACAAGTTGCCTCTTTACAATCTGCGTATGAATAATCTTTCGGCGGCGCTGGCACGTTCCCAATTGCCAGAACTCCCTCGCCGAGTAGCAGACGGCTTGCGCAACCATGATCTTGTCGCGGCAAGGCTGGGGGCTTCCCCGTACATCGTGGTTCCCCCGGCGTTGGCACCAGAAACGCGGGCACCGGATTCAATTCAGTTTAACCTCATTAATCTGGACGAGAAAACGATAAAATCTTTTGCCGACGCCTGCGCCGCGGCAGGTGTCAAGGTTCAGGTGTTTGGACTTAGCACTGACAACGCCCGCGCATTTTGGAATTGGGAATTTATTGAGCCTCAGCAAGAACTGCCCAAAACCCGTAAGATGCTGATGTCTGCCTGCGACTTACGGTTGCCAGTACAACTTAAGCGTGATGACCTAGAGGCTATCGCCGATGTCGTATTGGGTGCACTAAACTCTGTCACCAAAGCAGTCGCAGCGTGATCTTCGTATTTCATTTTGTAAGGTAAACTCCCGCCGGAGGCACCGACAGCACCTACCGACACCACATTGCATCTGATTAGCTCCGCTTGGTGTCAAATATCGTAAGGCGGTCAGCTTTGGGCCAACTCCAAAAGCTATTTCAGCTTCGACAGCTTTTCTTGAAGCTCCGCCAATTGTTTTTTGATGGTTTCCAGATCCTCGCCCTGACCAGCTTTGGTGGGTTGTTCTTTTTCGGATCCTGGTACTCCAGGCCAAGCCGTAGGGATTTTCCCGGTCATTGCTTTCATGAAAGCTTCCTGTTGAGCCTGCATGACGTTGAACCCCGGCATCTTTGACATCGGGTTAATTGTGTTCATGTTTTCCAGAACCCGTGATTGGCCATCGCGCAGCATATCAAAGGATGCCTTCAGAAATTGCGGTACAACACTGGCCCCGGGTGACATATAGCTGCGCACAAGATCATTCAACACATCGACCGGAAGCACCGATTCACCACGGCTTTCATGCTCGGCAATAATTTGCAAAAGATATTGCCTAGTCAGGTCGTCCCCGGATTTTAGGTCGACAATCTGTACTTCGCGCCCATCACGGATAAATCCGGATATGTCTTCTAGTGTCACGTAGTCGCTTGTTTCAGTGTTATAAAGTCTGCGGCTAGCATAACGTTTGATGAGCAGTGGCTTGACAGTGTCGGTCACGGCGGATCCTTTTTAAAATGCGTGCTGCACCGCAGCTTAGGGCAGCCGAAAAGAAAAAGATAGGGGCGACAAAAAAAAGCAGGCTCAAAAAGCCTGCCTTTGAAACTCATCAACTATTTAACAACTTAAGAATTACTTGGTTGTAGCTTTTTTCGATGCTGCTGTAGCGTCGGCTGTGGCCTTCTTGACCGCAGCTGTAGCTTCTTCAGACATGTCTTTGCCTGCAGCCATCATCAGTTCAACTGTGTCCATTTGAACTTTCTTGGCGATCTCGGCGAAAGCGGCCATATGCTCGGCTGCTACTTCGGCAGAAGCAGAGGTGAACTCGGTCATGGCTTTTGCATAATCGGCAGGCTCTTGCTTTACCTTTGACATATCAGACAGCTTTGCCAGCGTGTCTTTTGTCCACTTGCTAGAGATTTCCGCCGATTTTTCAGCGGCTGTCAGCGCAACGCCGGACAGTTTCTCGTTCAGCGTAGCAGTTGATTTGAACGCATCGCTCATGGCAGATGTATCAACTGGGAAGGATCCCATTACGTCTTTCATCATGGCGGCGATATCTGGTGTCTTTGTCATGGTAAACTCTCTTTCTGGGCTAAGCGGCGTTTACCGCTTCGTTATGACTGACCTGTATATACATGCTGCACTGCGGCATTGCAAGTTTTTTCTGCAATGCAGCATTTGAGTTTGTCCACTAATTTACAACAATTAGATCAGCCCCTTGCCTTCTTCGTCACGTAAGTCCCTGGGGCCTCGCCTAGAATTTCCCCGCCGTTGTCACCGGGATTGCGGGCATTGATCTGCTTTTGAGATCGAATCGCCAGCCAGTCTCCCCATCTCGGCCACCAAGATCCTTTGTGAAACGTCGCGCCCTGCAACCATGCCTCGTGGTCAAGCCCGGTATCATCATTGGTGTAATGTCCGTATTTACCTTTGCTCGGAGGGTTGACGATCCCTGCGATGTGGCCCGATTGGGTCATGATAAACGTCTTATCCTTACTACCCATCATCTGCACACCCCGATAACTGTCTTTCCACGGTGCAATATGATCGGTCTCACAGCCGATGGCACATAATGGTACTTCGATGTCGCTCAATTCCAGATGATGGTCCAATAAATCAAACCCGCCATCGGCCAGTTTGTTCTGCTGACAAAGCCCGCGAAGATATTCCATCGCCATACGTTCGGGCAGATTTGCGCCATCGCCGTTCCAGTACAGCAGATCAAAAGCTGGAGGTGTGTCACCCATCATATAGCTTTTGATCGCAGGTCCATAGACTAGGTCATTCGACCGCAAGAAAGAGAACGTGCGGGCCATGATAATCGACGGCAAGATACCTTTGTGTTTCGTTTCGGCTTCGATTCCGTCGATAAAGTCATCTGTCAGGAAGGGTTGGAATTCGCCTTGGTCCGAAAAATCCGTAAGCGCGGTGAAAAAGGTCGCAGATTTTACCGAGGTGTCTCCGCGCTGTTTCATCATTGAAAGCGTGAGCGCCAGTGTGGTCCCTGCGATACAGTACCCCACCGCGTTAACCTGATCCTCGCCGGTAATTTTCTTGACCTCATCGAAAGCAGTCATGAAACCGTCTTTGATATAGTCCCCCATACCAATATCGCGATAGGATTGATCGGGGTTGATCCATGATACCATAAACAAGGTATGTCCTTGATCAACGATCCACTTCACCAAGCTGTTTTGCTCTTTCAGGTCCAAGATGTAAAATTTGTTGATCCAAGGCGGAAATATCACCAATGGCGTAGCATGCACGGTCTCAGTGCTCGGGCTATATTGAATCAACTCAAACAGGCGATTGCGAAACACCACTTTACCCGGCGAAGTCGCGATGTTGCGTCCAAGCTCAAAAGCATTTTCGTCGGCTAAACGGACAACCAGCTCACCATTGTTGGCTTCCAGATCTGAAATCAGATTTTCAAGGCCTTTGATAAGGCTTTCACCCTCGGTCTGCACAGCGCGTTCCAAGGCATCCGGGTTGGTCGCCAGAAAATTCGTAGGGCTCATCATGTCGATAATCTGACGGCTGAAATAATGCAGGCGTTTTTTCTCGGCGGGTTCCAGATCACCGGCATCGCTGACGGCCTGGCTCAGGGCTTCGGCATTGATAAGGTATTGCTGTTTGACAAAGTTGAAATACGGATGTGAGCTCCATAATGGGTTGGCAAATCGGGGGTCCTTGGGGGCTTTGTCCTCGGGGGCTTTCAGTGTGCCCTTGGCCAGCGCTTGCTGCGCCTCGATAAAATGTCCAACCGATTTGCTCCAAAAGGATACTTGATGCTCTATTAGCTTGGCAGGGTTCTGCACGGCTTCGGACCAGTATGATTGCGCGGCTTTTGCAAACAGTTCTTGATTCGGAGCATCGAGACTCGACTGATGACCTTCCCGGCCGATCAGGATTTGGGTCAAACGAGCACCCAGAGCTTCGACTTTGCTAAGGTTTTCCGTCATTCTTGCCAGTGCGGCTGTGTCCGTGGCATCGGTCTTACTTGTTGTTGTTGTCATGATAACCGTTCCTCCCTATGTTTGCACTTGCAGCATCGCGCCGACCTGACTGGGAGGGGACCGGCGGAATGCCCAGGCACAGGGCCAACCAATAGGAGACCCCCTCATGAAGTATATGGCATCTTACGACCTAATGGAAACGATGAGAAACACCAATCAGTGGCTTGGTGCGACAGCATTGGCGATGGCGTCCTATCCGGCTTTTGCTGCAGTCCCCAACCCGGCTCTGAACTGGATGGCTGCATGGGGCGAAGTGACCGAACGCAGTTTTTCGCGCATGATCGTCAAACCTGATTGGAACATTCCCCCGTCCGTGGGCCCTGACGGTTCTGATCATTCGGTGGATATCGAAAAAGAAATAGAAGGTGCCTTCGGAGACCTCATCCATTTCGTCGTGCAGGGTCGTGAAATTCCTAAACGCAAGATCCTGTTGGTGGCACCGATGTCTGGTCATTATGCGACCTTGCTTAGATCTACGGTCATCAGCCTGATACCGGACGCAGATCTTTATATCACCGACTGGCACAATGCCCGTGATATTCCCGTTAGCTCGGGCAAGTTCGATGTCGAAGACTACACGCTGCATCTTGTCGAATACATGCGCCATCTTGGGCCTGACGTCCATGTCATTGCCGTCTGCCAACCTGCCCCGCTGACGCTGGCGGCTACAGCCTATCTGGCCGAAGAAGACCCACAGGCACAGCCACGATCGCTGACCCTAATCGGAGGGCCGATCGACCCCGAAGCCAAGGCTACGGACGTGACCGATTTCGGTCACCGCGTGAACATGGGCCAGCTCAAGGAAATGATGATCCAACAAGTAGGTTTTCAGCACCAGGGTGTCGGTCGCAAAGTCTATCCCGGTCTGCTTCAGCTGAATTCTTTCATCTCGATGAATATTGAAACCCACGCCAAAGCTTTCCGCGATCAGATCATGCGGGTCGCTCAGGGTGAAGCTGGCGATCACGACAAACACAACAAATTCTACGACGAATACCTTGCCGTTATGGACATGCCTGCAGAGTTCTATCTTTCTACGGTCGAACGTATCTTCAAGAATAACGAAGTCGGAAAAAATCAATTCAGCGTGGCTGGCAAGCCTATTGATATAGGCAAAATCACCACTGTTGCCGTCAAAACCGTCGAGGGTACGAAAGACGATATTTCCGCCCCCGGTCAGTGTATCGCGGCCTTGGCCCTATGCACCGGATTGCCCGACGACAAAAAGGCGAGCCACCTCGAAGAGGGTGCCGGTCACTATGGTATTTTCGCGGGGAAAAGCTGGCGCAACAACATCCGCCCTCTGGTTCTCAAGTTCATCGACGCAAACCAAGCTCCACAAACGAAAGCAACATTAGAAAAACCTGCCGTCGCCAAAGACGCGCCGGTTGCGCCTATCGCCGTCAAGGAAGTGCCGTCAAAAACGGCTTCGCCCAAAGCGTCCTCTCCGGCACCTAGTGCAGCCACGGAGACGTCTTCCAAAACTGCTGACACCAAGCTCGCCTCGGCGTCAGCACCCGAAGCTAAAACTCCGCCGACCAAGGCGACGCCAGTTTAACCGATCACCCGCCCATATTCGCCTCTCACGGGGTAACTTGGGCGGGTCCCAGCATTTTCAGCGAAGCGCAGACGGTATTCTCATCCAGCTCCTCAAAGCGACGGTCGTCGCTTGAGGTTGTTCCAAGGTAGGTAGCAGACCGGCACCGGTGATGACGCTTAAGGTCGCGTTGGGAATTAATTCGGCCATAAAGCTGTGTCGTTTGACCCTATTCAGCTTTTCCACATCGCCGCACATCACCAAAGCAGGCACCTTGCACTTGCGCAACACCGCCTGCTGGTCGCGTCCCCGCTGCAACGCACGTGCCTGTCGCACATAAACTTCGGGGCCGAGTGTTTCGGCCATATCCATAGCGATGTCGATAATCGCATTGCGGTTTGGCCCCGGTGCCAAAAAGCCCGGTTGGATTTCATGGCTCATGACATCAGTCATACGACCTGATTTTGCCTTTACGATCAATAATTCCCGCGCAGCCGCGACTTGGGGTGTTTCGGCTATCGGGTTGGTGTCGATCAACGCAATACGTATCACGCGATCAGGGGCGCGGCGCATGATCTCCAAGGCGATAATGCCCCCTAGCCCAAGGCCGGCCAAAGCAAAGCGTTTAGGAAGTTGATCCAATAACCCCGAGGCAATCTCCTCGATCCTTTCACCTAGGGTGACAGGGGCCACGGTAACAGACAGCGTCGATGACAGTTCTGCGATTTGTGGCCAGAAGACCCGTGCGTCGGACATTAGACCGGGCAAGAGAACCAAAGGTTCAGCCATAAGCGTCACACCGACTTTTCATTTAATTCCTCGCCTGCGGACATGATGCAACACGGCACTTACCGACGATAACATCACGGATAGGCAATCCCGCGCAAGGGCGGAAAATCAGCGTAACGTTGTTTGCGTTGCTCAATGGCTTGTGACGGCATCGCACCGCTGCGTAAAAGCATGCCCCTTGGGGCGATATAACTGGAGATCGTTCGCAGCGGTCTGGGCCGCCAGACCAGATTGAATGCCGCCAGCTTGGGAAAAAACCACATCTCGGAATAAGGAAGGTGGTCATGGATCCACCAGGCTAGGTCACGCCAGTCGCGCCCCTTTTCATACTGATCTGCAAACCATGGAACGACGATGGTTGCACCGGCGATCGCATCATCGGCGACGCCACGGTCCCAAATGTGGCATTCGATCGGGTTCTCGTTTGCAGCACAGTTAAGCCCGTGGATGTTCCCAAAGCCATTAAGAGAGGGTGAACGGTACCCCGAACGCACTGCTATTCGTCCGAACGTTTCTTCGAGAGGATCAAGCAGGCTTGCGCAAAATGCACGCCCATTCTTGATCGCAAGGTCTGGCCGTTCGGGAATATTGGGGACCCCGTGAAAGGCCGATATCTCGGAAAATAGGAAGTCGCGCATAAAGAAGTGCTTTGACAGGCGCGTCCTTCCGAAGGCCTCAAGGCTCCACATGCTGGCGGGTCTACGCACGGATACGTCCTTTATTTCGATCCACGCTGGCTTGCGCGGGTTAACGCGCGCCTAGCTCGCCAATGCGATAACTTGGGTCAGCGCATCCGACACCAACGAAAGACACCTGTCATCCGAAAACCGATGATCGGCGTCCTTGACCAGTTGCAACTGCATGTCTGGTCCTTGCGCGTGTTCAAGCAGACGTACGGCGGTGGCGACGCTGACGGCGGTATCGGCGGTCCCCTGAAGAAACCGCGTCGGAAACGGCAGAGCAAGCGTGTCGCGCAACACCAGTTGCTTTCTGCCATCCTCGATCATGCGGCGCGTTATAACGTAGGGCTCCATATAGTCTGACGGCAGCTCGACCTGCCCATCATCCATCAGCATTCGCTTCTGTGCGTCCGTGAAGCTGGCCCAATACCCATCTTCGGTAAAGTCGGGGGCCGCGGCGATGGTGACTAACCCGGCAATGGCATCGGGCATGGCGCGTGACAACAGCAAGGCCTGCCATCCCCCCATCGATGACCCCACCGGAATGATCGGGCCGTCAGTCAATGCGTTGACAGCGGCTATTGTATCTTCGGCCCAATCGCCGATGCAGCCGTCTGTGAATACCCCCGAGGATTCCCCGTGACCCGAATAGTCGAAGCGCAAAAAAGAATGGCCTGACCGAATGGCCCACTCTTCCAGGAAAACCGCCTTGGTTCCCATCATGTCTGATTTCAATCCGCCCAGAAAAACCACGCATGGGCCGCGTCCCGTAACCCGGTGAAAGGCCAATCTGCGGCCTTGTGGCGTGTCGAGATACGATGGCGCTGTCATCCGCCCAGATACGTGCCCTTGGTCGGTCTGTAGAAAATCTTTTGATTGTGCAGGCGTCCAAGCAGATCGTCGATTTTGCGCAAGGAATCTTCGCTGGCTTCGACAGGCAACATCGCCTGTGTGCCGTTAAGAGCATCCATGGAAAGATCGCGCTTGGTCACGTGAAGTGCTGCTTCGATCAGGTCGATATCGCTTATCGAGAGATCGAAATT
>DRFG01000124.1 GCA_011050655.1 Roseobacter sp. | reverse complement strand
GTATATAGCGCAGACGCCAGATTTGTCGGCGGCCAAGAGTGATGTCATAACAGCGCTGCAAAGCTTTCATGCTGCATACCCAGTCAAGCGTCTGGCACCGCGTCGGATAATAGAACAGCGCAGTCGGTTTCCCGGGCTGCTTCCATATGTGGAAAAGATATTAATCGCCGATGAGGAATTGCGCGTCGAGGATGGGCAGGTTGCATTATTCGCCCACGATCCCCATGCGGTACTGAACGAAACGCAACGCATACGCTTAGCCGAGATCGGGGCGTTGTTCACCAAGGCGGGGATGGTGCCGCCTGATACAGCGCAATTCACCGATCCCGATGATCCGGATCTTATTGCGCTATTGGTCGCCTCTGGCATTTTGGTGTCGTTGAACAATGTATCTTTGAACCAGCGCGTATTGTTTCATGCAGAATGCGTGGTTCAAGCGGTCCGTTATCTGCGCGACACCTTTCCACCACCGGAACGGTTCACAACAAGCCAAGCGCGTAACGCCTTAACCACCACTCGCAAGTTCATTGTGCCCTTGTTGGAGCATCTGGACACGCAAGGCATGACACAACGCCACGGCGATACCCGTCAAATGACGCAACAGGCGCATTAGGCTTTTACCCGCCGCAGCACACGGTTAGACTGCGCCGGTGCGGAGGTGACTGGAGTCTGGTGGCTTCCCTGGTCTTCAAAACCACGGACGCGTCGATAAGGCGTGTGGTGGGTTCGATTCCCATCCACTTCCGCCAACTGTCTGGACATGGCTTGCGATCCCTCACACTATGCAAATGCATAATTTGAGAGGCGCAAAGATGACCGACGCAAGACCGGCTTTCACGTTGAAAGATCTGCATGGCGAGGCACATCAATTCGATGGGACGGGCCCAAGCTTGATCTGCTTTGTCAAAGAGGACTGCGAAACCTGCAATATAGCCGCCCCGGTGCTGCAAGCCTTAACCCAAGCTTATGGCGACAAGGTTTCCGTATTGGTTCCCGCGCAATCGGGCGATGCAAATGCAGATTTTGTGCGGCGCCACGGTCTGACCATGCCAGTGCTGGATGACGTCGGGTGCAAGACGTCGTTTGATTGGAATTTCGAAATCGTGCCAGCCGTTTATTGGATCGACGATAGCGGCACCGTTGTCACGCATTTTGAAGGCTTCGTGCGGGATGACTGGAAGGCCCTGTCGGATCAGATTGCCCAAGACACCGGACAACCTGTCGCCCAAATCGACTGGGACAGTCTGCCGGCCTGGCGTCCGGGCTGCGGGTCGAAACATTTTGACCCCGAGGTATACGACAAGCTGCGTGCCGCTGCTGACGGTGATGTGCTGCTCGCCCGCAAAGTCGAGGTTGCTAGCGGTGATGATGTATCCGAGTTCATGTTTGATCAGGGTTTTTCCGACGGCCTGCCGTTGGTCCCACCGACGCCCGAACGGGTGATGCGGATGCTGGCAGGTACCCACCGAGATCCGCAAGACGTGATTGCAGTCGTTCCGCCGAATATGGGTGTCGGTACCGTAGAAAAAATTGCTATCAATGCTGTTATGGCAGGGTGCAAGCCCGAATATTTGCCTGTCGTCATTGCGGCCATCGAAGCCGTGTGTACCGATGAGTTCAATATTCACGGGGTCACGGCCACCACGATGGGGGCGGCGACTGTGATGGTCGTAAACGGCCCTATCCGCGACAAGATAGGGATGAACGCTGGGCTAGGAGCAATGGGCGCGGGCAATCGCGCCAATGCCACCATCGGTCGTGCCTTGCGTCTTGTGATTCGAAACATTGGCGGCGCGAAAACCGGCGGTGTCGAACGCTCCACCTTGGGTAATCCGATGAAATTCACGATGTGCTTTGCCGAGAACGAGGAAGTGTCACCGTGGGAACCGTTGCATGTCGAACGGGGCTTTGAGCCCGAGGATTCAGTGGTCACGATATTTGCAATGACCGGTGGCCCGGTGCATCTTGTCGACCAAACATCGCGAAAGCCCGATCAGATTGCCGGGTCGCTCGGTCAGGGGCTAGAATCTGTGTTTCTGCCGAAATTGCACAACCTGCCAGTGGATGCACTGTTGGTCGTGTGCCCTGAACATATCAAAACGATGACCCGCGATGGCGACTATTCAAAAGACCGGCTGCGGGACCGGATTCAGGCAGTCACGTCGCGCCCATTGAGCGAAATGGTCCAGAATGACCAATCCGGCGCGGGCATATCGGTGGCTGATGCCGATAAGATGGGGCCTGAAAAACTGGCGCTACTTGCTCCGAAATTCGCGGGTAAGGAGTACATTCATATCGTCGTGGCGGGGGGCGAGGCAGGTAAATTTTCGTCAGCGTTTCACGGGTGGTCTACCGGTGCCGCCGGATCAATTTCCGTATCCAGAAAGATTTATCTAGGCTAACGTCATCACCAGCAGAGGAGGAGATGAATGACCATAATTCTCGACCCGACGGACGAACGCGTGCCCGTCGCGCGTCAGATCAGTGAACGGTCCGGGGCAGTGCAAGGTATCGTGGGGCTGCTGAATATCAGCAAGCCGCGCGGCAATATCTTGTTAGATGAGCTGGGCAAATTACTGGCCGAAAAAGCACCGGGCGTTGAAGTGCGGCACTATACCAAGCCGACCTTCGCCAAGCCCTGCCCAGACACGCTGCGCCAGCAAATTCGCGACGAATGCGATTTTCTGGTCGAAGGGTTGGCGGACTGAGGATCATGTACCACGTGCAGTATGCACGATACAGTCTGGTTTGAAATCCAGGGGATCCCATCAGTTTCCATCGCGTCCAGCGCGTTTGGCCAAGCTGCTGAAACGCAACGCAAAGCGTTAGGCATGGAAGGGGCACGTTACGTGCTGGTGCCGCATCCGATACAGGATGCCACGGACGAAGAAATGCGGGTCAAAGCCCGCGAGGCGTTCGACCATATCATCGGCGCGTTGCGGGATAAATAAACGAAGAAGGCGGCGCAAACCAAACCTGCGCCGCCTTTTTCCATTTTTCGCACGCTCCGGGTCTCCCGGCAGAACCTACAGCTCGTTTAGCCAGCGGGGCGTACCCAGATCATCGTCCAACCAGATCATAGCGTCGACATGCGTTAAGTCCGGTGCATCTTGCAGCAATCCAGCCGGGATCGTGGTCGCACGGGCGAGCGCCGTCTCCAGCGGCTCTCCTACGTGATCCACCATGAACCTAATGGCTTGCAGCATGGTCAGATCAGCACCGGCCAAGGTGCCGTCGGCAAGCGTCAGCCGACCCCCCCGCCTGAGGATTTCACGGTCGTTCAGCGTAAAGCTGGTGATGTCAGACCCGGCGGGGGCCATGGCATCGGTCACAAGAAAGATATCATGCTTGCCTCTGTTGGCGGCAAGCGCGGCTCGAATCATCGCTGCATGTACATGTATGCCATCGGCAATCAGACCGGGGGCGATATCGGGATGGTCCAGCGCTGCGCCGACCAAACCGGGCGACCGGGCACTGGCCTGGCTCATCGCATTGAACAAATGCGTCGCCATGCGGGCACCCGCATCAAAAGCACGCATCGCGGTGTCATAATCGCAATCGCTGTGCCCGATAGAGACAAGGACCCCAGCGGTGCTGAGCGTCTCAATCTGCGCGAAGGTAATGTTCTCGGGTGCGGCGGTCACGAACAGGTTGGGGATGTCCTGCAATGTGTCCAGCAACAGTGATACGTCGTCATCTTCCATCGGGCGGATCAGATTGCCATCATGCGCACCCTTGCGCCTGACCGACAGGTGTGGCCCTTCAAGATGCAGACCGATCACACCTGGAACGCGCTGATCAATGGCTTGCGCGACGGTCTTGATCGCGGCGACGCTATGGTCGCGGGTATCCGTGATCAGCGTCGGTAGAAATGCCGCTGTGCCAAGGCCGCGGTGCGCGGCCGCGATTGTGGCCAGGGTTTCCAGATCAGGTGCGGTGTTGAACATGACCCCGCCGCCGCCATTGACCTGAAGGTCGACAAAACCCGGTGTGATGATACCTCCATCAAGTTGATAAATATCACTGGTTTGCGGAATTGCAGTTATCGGGACTGCCTGCGTCTTGCCGTTTTCCTGGACCAACAAGGCATGATCTGTGCACAGAGCCGCGCCGTCAAAAATACGAGCACCGGCAAAAGCGCGCTGGCGTTTCATCAAGGCTGCGTGGCGGCCTGCACCGCCAAAGCGATGGCCCCATCGACCGCCCGGCCTCTGGGAGGGGTCAGATTTTGCGTATGGTCTGACGATAGGTAGGGCGCATAATGCGGACCTACCCCCCCGGAAAGACACAAGATATCTCCGGGTTGGTGGGCCAGCGCACGCAGCGCGCTATCGACATAATCGGCACCGCGTTTCATCAGCCATGTGCCTACCGCATCCCCTGCGGATGCGGTTTCGATCACGTCGGGGGCTATCGTGGCGAAATCTCTGGGCTGTGCCTTCAGGCTGAACTGGACGATACCAGCGGCACCGTCGAATTTCTCGAGTATGCGATGCGACAGCGGGCTGGCCTTGACGATACCGTCCACCACCAACAAAGTCTGTTCCAATGCGCCGTGCCCCAGCCACGCGCCCGAAGCCTGATCAGACACCTGATAACACCAACCGCCGATAAAGGTTTGCTGCCCGGCTTTCTGACGTGCAATGATCGTGCCTGTTCCAAGCGCAATAACATAGCCGTCCTCTTGTTCGATTGCCCCGACAATGGTGGTATGAGTGTCTTCGGACACTACGGATTTGGCAAACGGAAGGGCAGCCTTGATGAGTCTGCTGATTTCCGGACCAGTGTACCCGGCCAATCCAAGATGAGCCACGGCCCGGTCTATATCAGCGATGCTCAGTCCGGCTTTGTGCACTGCCTCATGGGTTGCGCGCATGATATTGGTGATGGCTTCTGCGCAATCCGTACTGACATTGGCGCGCGCACCTTTGGCTTCGGCCAATATTCGCCCATCAAGGGTGGCCACCGCAACGCGGCATCCGGTTCCGCCGCCGTCTACGCCGATCAGATATGAAAAGTCTTTATGTGTCATTGGGCGTGTTTAGGATACCTGTTTTGGCGGGGAAAGGAAATTTTCACCTCGGGCGTTACAAGCTGCGCATCGGGTTTGCAAAATGCAATGTACAATGATAAGTTAGCGCTAACATTGTCGAGCGGGGCTATCGGATTATCCTCAACCCCCAGCTGGTCTAGATTGCAAAGGGAAATTCAATGCCAAACGATACCGTATTGCGCGTGACCGAACGGATTATCAAACGAAGCGCTGATACCCGTGACGCCTATCTGGCGCGGATGCGCCGAGCAGCCGAAGCAGGCCCGGCCCGAGCGCATCTGTCTTGTAGTGGGCAGGCACATGCCTATGCGGGGGCTGGCCCTGATCAGATGGCATTGGCAACCAAATCAGCTGGGAATATCGGTATCATAACGACCTATAATGACATGCTATCTGCCCACCAACCGTTCGAACGCTTTCCCGAGATTATCCGCGCAGCAGCGCGCGCAGTCGGAGGGACAGCACAGGTGGCCGGTGGCGTCCCCGCTATGTGCGATGGCGTGACCCAAGGCACTCCGGGTATGGAACTTAGTCTTTTTTCACGCGACATCATCGCGATGGCGGCTGGGGTTGGGTTAAGTCACAACACGTTCGACAGCGCTGTTTTCCTTGGCGTGTGTGACAAAATCGTACCGGGTTTGGTAATTGCGGGGCAGGCGTTCGGCCATCTCCCGGCTGTATTCTTGCCAGCGGGGCCGATGACGTCGGGAATTTCCAACGATGAAAAAGCCATTGTTCGCCAGAACTTTGCGGCAGGTGAAGCGACACGAGAGGAGCTGATGGCCTCGGAAATGGCGGCATACCACGGCCCAGGCACCTGCACCTTCTATGGTACAGCCAATACAAACCAGATGTTGATGGAATTCATGGGTCTCCACTTGCCCGGCGCTTCTTTCGTCAACCCCAACACGCCACTGCGTGACGCACTGACAATATCGGGGGCACAACGCGCCCTAGAAATCAGCCACTTAGGCAGCAGTTACACCCCTGTATGCGATGTATTGGATGAAAAAGCCTATGTGAATGGGATCATCGGTCTGCACGCTACGGGAGGTTCTACCAATCTCTTGATCCATCTTGTTGCAATGGCCCGGGCTGGCGGGATCGTGCTTGACTGGCAGGATTTCTCGGAGCTGGCCGACGTGACCCCGTTGTTGGCGCGGGTGTACCCAAACGGATTGGCTGATGTGAACCATTTCCACGCGGCCGGTGGACTGGGCTATATGATTGGTCAGCTTCTTTCGGGCGACTTGCTGCACAATGACGTCAAGACCATCGCAGGCGAAGGTCTTGAACGCTATACTCAGGATCCAAAGTTGAAAGAGGGTGTGGTGGAATGGGTCGCCGGTCCGAAGGATACCCTAAACGACAGAATTTTACGCCCGTTCGATGCCCCGTTTCAACCTACTGGCGGCTTGAAACGTTTGTCCGGTTCGCTGGGTAACGCTGTGACAAAGGTATCTGCCGTCAAGCCGGAACATCACGTGGTTGAGGCCCCGGCGCGGGTGTTTCATGACCAAGAGGCGGTCAAGGACGCCTATAGGAATGGTGAATTCAGCGAGGACTTAGTCGTGGTCGTGCGCTTTCAGGGGCCCAAGGCCAATGGCATGCCCGAATTGCACAGCCTGACGCCGATTTTAGCGAACCTGCAGGCACGCGGGCTTAAGGTGGCGTTGGTCACTGACGGGCGCATGTCTGGGGCATCTGGCAAAGTGCTTAGCGCGATCCATGTTTGTCCCGAAGCCTTGGACGGTGGCCCCATTGCTCGAATACAGGACGGAGACATAATACGGGTAGATGCGCATGAAGGACGTCTTGAGGTGCTGACCCAAGGCGCGTTGGATCGGCCCGAAGCGGTTGCTGACCTGTCTGGCAATGAGTACGGACAAGGGCGCGAGCTTTTCGCTACTTTCCGAAGAACCGTAGGCGCGGCGGATGCCGGTGCCAGTAGTATCTGAATTTGATCGAAGGATAACCCATATGACCCCCCAAGACGCCAGCGCTGCTGCCTACGCGATATGTAAACGCGCACCGATCATTCCAGTATTGGTTGTGCATGACGTGCTTCATGCCCGCCCTCTGGCCGAGGCCTTGATAGCAGGCGGCCTGCCCGCACTCGAGGTGACACTGCGTACCGATGCCGCACTTGAGGTGATCGCCGAGATGGCCAAGGTCGAGGGCGGTATCGTTGGGGCGGGTACGTTGATTACACCGGATGATGTGAAACGCGCCGTTGATGCGGGTGCAAAATTCGGCGTGTCGCCGGGCGCAACTGACAAGCTTTTACAAGCTGCCGAAGATATGGACTTGCCCATGCTGCCCGGCGCGGCAACGGCCACCGAAGCGATGCGCCTGTATGAACGTGGGTATAATATGCTCAAGTTCTTTCCCGCCGAAGCATCCGGTGGGGCACCTGCGCTGAAATCCTTGGCTTCACCGTTGCCGCAAATCAGATTTTGCCCGACGGGCGGGGTCAGTCCGGCAAATGCCGAAAGTTACCTGTCACTATCCAATGTCGTTTGCGCAGGGGGCAGTTGGGTCGCGCCCGACAACCTTGTGCGCAAGGGAGACTGGAAGGCTATTACCGAACTGGCGCGCGCCGCCAGCAATCTAGGTGCCGGCAGCTAAAGCGATGCGGCTGCGCGGCTAGCCTGATCATATTGTCCCGAAATCGTACGTAACTGCGCCGCAATGTCGCGTAGATCGTCACCTTTGATATCGGTGTGGCCCATGCTGTCGATCAGGCAGGCATTCCGTACCGCACGGTATGCCTCTATCAACTCAGTGCCACTGCTTGATGTGCGGTAAAACACTTCTTTGCCGCGTTTTTCGGCCTCTAGCAGGCCGGATTTCAGCAGCTTGCGCAAGGCGTAGTTGACCGTGTGTGTATCTTCGATGTTCAGCAAAAAACAAATATCCGTCAGGCGCTTTTCGCGGTCGCGGTGGTTGGTGTTGTGCAGCACCAAGATTTCGAGAGAGGTCAGGTCGGGGTTGCCCGCGGCTGCCATACACCGTGTTATCCAACGGCTGAAGGCATTATAGGCGATTATCATTCCGTATTCCAATTCGGATGCTTCCCACCCTTCACCTTCGGCCAGATGGCGGGACGATACGATGCGACGAGTGGCAGGTGGTACTGAGCTTGACATCGGGGGGGGTCCAAACTTTGCTGTTTCGCTGTCGTAACGTTAGCGTAATGTCGGCGTATTGCAACGTTTTGAAAGTATCTTGGCGTTAGCGCGGGCTTAGTGTTTTGTTAGCGGCAATAAGTTGCCATCACTGATCTAGCGAATCTCGATCGCCTCCCTCCAAATGGCATGGGACGGCCACATAATCTTCGGAGTAATGATGTTTCGATCTTTAACTGTCATACTGATCTGCCTGATGACTGTACCATTCAGCGCCAGCGGGGCTGAGCTTACCCGGCTGGGGTATGGGCGCTTGATCAATAACGATTTGCTTGGTGATTTAAGAGACCGTGAACGTACGGGGTCGTTCTCTTCCTCGCGGGTGTGGGGCCGGGAATGGGATGGGAACCTGCCGCATGCAGCCGGTGCCATCGTGGAATTGCGCTTCGGGTTGGAGGTATTGGCACCGGATCGCTTGAATAACCCCAGGCTGGGGTCTCGGCCTTGGGCAGGTGCGCTTTCGGTTGGCGTTCATACGCATTTCGAACGTGACAGCATCGAATTCGCGATGGGTGCGTCGATCTATGCCACCGGACCCCAAACTCAACTGGGCGAGTTGCAGCAGGAATTTCATCAACTGATCGGCGCACCCGCGCCATCTGATCGCACCCTTGCCGGACAAATTGGTAATGGATTTTATCCGACGGTATTGATCGAAGCCGGGCGGCGGTTCGATTTCGGGGCCACGACTAGTCTGCGGCCATTTGTCGAAGCGCAGGTAGGCATTGAGGATCTGGTCCGCGCTGGTTTCGATCTCACCATCGGTGGTGTCGGCCAACAAGAGCTTCTGGTCCGTGATACGACCACCGGTCATCGCTATCGCGTGATTAAAAACGACGACGTGACTGGCTTTAGCTGGGTCGTAGGGGCCGACATCGCCCATGTCAGTTCAAGCACCTATTTGCCACGTGATCGCGGATACGTACTGACCAACCAAAGAAAGCGGTTACGGATGGGCGTTCATTGGCAAAGCGAACGGCTATCGGCATTCTATGGGCTGACTTGGTTGGGTAAGGAATATTCAACCCAGCCAGACGACCAAATTGTAGGATCAGTGCGCATAAATTACGCATTCTGAGTCCTGGCCGATCTGGTTCGGCAAGCGCGGGCACCGACGTAAGTCACATCCGTCCGCATGTTATGGCACAGGTCCGCACGCGCCACACATTTCACCTTCCCACAAAGCCGCTGCTTTGCTACCCTGTCGATAACAATAAGAAGAACGAGGCAGGTGAACAGTGGTTAAAACGGGCTTTTTGGGCACGTTTGTCATAAGCTGGTCGCAAACAGAAATAGACGGGCTAGAGGCCGCGCCAGTTCAGTCTCTCAAAGTGGGAGCGGCTTGGTCATGGCGAGGCGATACAATTTGTGTCGATGGTCCGAATAACGTGTTGCGACTTGGTAGGGCAGATGATGCGGAACAGCTGCGCCGGCGTGCCGCGCGCAAGGTTCAACGACTCGTGGGCGCTGCGTTGGAAAAAGAACCTCCTATCGAGCGAGACCCGCACAATGGCAACACGTACGAGCCTTTGATGCATAACAGCTTTACCATGACGGATGGGGTGGGGCGCTATACGGCGACCTTGATCGAAGTGGGCCGGGGCAGTCAGCCGTTGTTGATGTTTCTTGATCAGTTGCCGCCGCGCGATACCGATCTGTGGGTCGTAGATCATACGCTTGCAACCATATCACCGGACCGGCTGGACCAGAGCGGCGCGGGTGTGATTTGTTTTACGCCTGGTACGATTATCCGAACCGGGGCAGGGACGTCGCGTATTGAAGGTTTGCGCGAAGGTGACTTAATTCAGACCAAGGACAACGGAGTTCAGCCTATCCGTTGGATCGGGCAACGCCGCATGAGCGGTGCACGGCTGTTTGCCATGCCTCAGCTGCGACCTGTTCGATTTCATGCCAACGCATTGGGCAAGACCCGGCCTGACCAAGATTTGCTGGTATCGCCCAGCCATCGGGTGCTGATCAATGGCGAGGTGGCGCGTAGCCTGTTCAACACTTCCGAAGTGCTGGTCACCGCGCGTGATCTTGTGAATGGAACCAGCGTGACGATAGATGCTCATGCGCGCGAAGTGACGTATATCCACCTTCTGCTCGATTCTCATCAGGTGATGTGGGCCAACGGCCTCGAAACAGAAAGCTTCCACCCCGCTTCAGCAGCGCTTGAAACCTTGGACGCAACAGACCGTTCCCGTCTGCTCAAGCAATTCCCTCGAATTGGGTTTGACCCCTACACGTATGGCAGCTACGCCCGACGCAATCTGAGCATGTCGGAAGCCGCGATACTGAGCCACGCAGCTTGAAGTGCCAGCGATTTAGCAACGTAGCCATTTCGCGGTTCGGCAAGGGCAGATGAAGTGGCGCAATAATAAGTCAAAACACGGTGGTCGCGTCGGCAACATTGTTTGCATGCTCGAGTTAGCCAGTAAAAAGACCGGCGTGGGACGTCGGCAAGCGTCAGGTCATGCACTATCGGCTTTTTTTCGCCCTTGCCCAATAACGCAGAGTCGGCGGTTTCATCCAAGCCGGGGTTTGCACCGAACGTCAGCGCAGTATAAACGACCCCGAGCATTACTTTTTACATTTTCCCTCCAAGGGGTTTGCCTGATGACCGATACAACTTCGAACAAGATGTGGGGTGGCCGTTTTGCTGCCGGACCAGATGCGATCATGGAAGCGATCAACGCTTCGATCTCGTTTGACCAGCGTATGGCTGCTCAGGATATTGCCGGGTCACGGGCACACGCTGCCATGTTGGCAGCTCAGAACATCATCAATGATAGTGATGCGGACGCTATTCGCGAAGGGCTGCTCACGGTGTTGTCAGAGATTGAAGGCGGGACGTTCAACTATTCGACCGCGCTTGAGGACATCCACATGAACGTCGAGGCACGGCTGAAGGAGATCATCGGAGAACCCGCCGGACGCCTCCATACTGGAAGGTCACGCAACGACCAAGTTGCGACTGATTTCAAGCTTTGGGTGCGTGACCAGTTTGATGCTGCCGAAACCGGTCTATTGGCATTGATCAAGGCCCTACTGGGTCAGGCCGATGCTGGAGCAGGTTGGGTAATGCCAGGATTTACTCACCTTCAGACAGCCCAACCCGTGACTTGGGGCCATCATATGATGGCCTATGTCGAGATGTTTGGCCGCGACCTCAGCCGGATGCGCGATGCACGGGCGCGGATGAACGAATCTCCTTTGGGCGCTGCCGCACTGGCGGGTACTTCGTTTCCGATCGACCGTGAAATGACCGCGCAGGCGCTTGGTTTCGATCGTCCTTCCGCCAATTCGCTGGATGCAGTCAGTGACCGGGATTTCGCTTTGGAATTTCTGTCAGCAGCGTCAATCTGCGCCATGCACCTGAGCCGTTTTGCCGAAGAGCTGGTAATCTGGTCCTCAGCGCAGTTCCGTTTCGTGACCTTATCTGACCGGTTTTCCACCGGTTCCAGCATTATGCCGCAAAAGAAAAACCCTGACGCGGCAGAGCTGATCCGCGCCAAGATCGGTCGCATCATGGGGGCCAATGTGGCGCTGATGATGGTGATGAAGGGATTGCCGCTGGCCTATTCCAAAGACATGCAGGAAGACAAAGAACAGGTGTTTGATGCCGCCGACAATCTAATGCTGGCGTTGGCCGCTATGGAAGGCATGGTCAAGGATATGTCTGCCAACTGCGACAGCTTGGCCGCCGCGGCCGGGTCAGGGTTTTCAACAGCTACCGATCTTGCCGATTGGCTGGTCCGTGTGCTTGGTCTGCCGTTTCGGGATGCGCATCACATCACTGGGTCGCTGGTTGCGTTGGCTGAAAAGCAAGGCTGCGATTTGCCTGACCTGACGATAGAACAGATGAAATCCGCTCACGATGGGATCACAGTAGATGTTTTTGACGTTCTGGGCGTAGAAAATTCTGTGAATTCGCGTATGTCTTATGGCGGAACCGCACCCGAGCAGGTGCGCAAGCAGATTGCCCGCTGGAAAGGTCTTGTTGGATGAAACGCCTCGTCGCCGTTCTTTCGTTGTTAACGCTCGCCGCGTGCGGCGCTGACGGCGAACCTCAGCCTCCTAAGGTGCACAGTTCGGTCACGTTGTCGAATTCGGGCGTATCTGTTGGGACAGGTGTCAGCATGGGAAGCGGGGCTTTGCGTGTGGGCGTGGCAGGATGGAAGCTTTGAGGTGCGCGGCGGCACTGATTTTTACGGCAACCCTTCTGACCGCTTGCGTTGGCGACACCACGATAGAAAACACCCAAGCATCCAATTGGCGGCAACAGACCGATAACCTTGAACAAGGGATTCACGTTTCCGGTCAGGGCACCGTCGGCATATCGGCAGGGCATTGACCGTGTCTATTTTGCGAATGACCTATCTCGCCTTGGCCGTTTGGGGCGCTGTCCATCCGATGTATTATTTCGTTTCCTGGTTTCTGGTCAACGGGGTGGATCTGGGGCGTATGGTCGATGCCTGGCATGCCAATGCAGCCACCTCGGGTCTGGTTTGGGATCTGACTATCGCGGCTATTGCCCTGACGATCTGGGTGTTGGCCGAGGTTTCGGTGCGACGGAATTGGCTGGCGCTGATTGCCATTCCCGCAACCTTTGCTATTGGGGTCAGTTGTGGCCTGCCGCTGTATCTTTTCCTGCGGTCCGCCCCCGTAAAATAACGCCGGCATCTTCGGCGGGAATAGGCTAGGAGCCCGAAAATATGGATCATTTCCTGTATCGCGATGGCGCTTTATTTGCCGAAGATGTTGCGATTTCCGAAATAGCGGCGGCGGTCGGCACGCCGTTCTACGTGTATTCTACTGCGACGCTGTTACGGCATTTCAAAGCATTTGATGACGCGCTGGATGGGATGGACCATTTGGTGTGCTACGCGATGAAGGCCAATTCGAACCAAGCGGTTCTTAAGACGTTGGCGCAGGCGGGCGCGGGCATGGATGTGGTGTCTGCTGGCGAATATCTGCGCGCCAAGGCCGCAGGCGTACCGGGCGACAGAATCGTTTTTTCGGGCGTGGGCAAAACGGCGTCGGAAATTCGGCTGGCGCTGGAAGGGGGAATTCGACAATTCAACGTTGAATCCGAACCCGAGATGGAGTTGCTAGACGCTATTGCGCAATCTCTGGGCAAGGTCGCGCCCATCACGATCCGGGTGAACCCCGATGTCGATGCCAAGACTCACGCCAAGATTGCTACGGGCAAATCAGAAAACAAGTTTGGTATTCCCATCGCGCGGGCCCGGGATGTATATCGGCTGGCGGCCTCTATGCCGGGCCTTGAGGTTATCGGAATAGATGTTCACATCGGTAGCCAGCTTACTGATTTGGCACCGTTCGAGCTGGCCTATCAAAAGGTGGCTGAGCTGACCGAGCTTCTGCGTGCAGACGGTCACGACATACGTCGCCTCGATCTGGGCGGTGGTCTGGGAATTCCCTACGAGCGCAGCAATGCCGCTCCACCGTTGCCGACGGATTATGGCGCTATGGTGCAGCGTACATTGGGACATCTTGACTGCGAGATCGAGATTGAGCCAGGCCGCCTGATCGCGGGCAATGCGGGGCTGATGGTGAGCGAGGTCATCTACGTCAAATCCGGCGAAGGCCGCGATTTTCTTATCATCGACGGCGCAATGAATGATCTGATCCGGCCTGCCATGTATGACGCGTATCACGATATAATCCCGGTTATAGAACCTGCGGTAGGGGGCGAGCAGCGCCCTTATGATGTCGTTGGTCCTGTTTGCGAATCTGGCGATACCTTTGCCAAGCAGCGAATGATGCCCCAGCTTTCTGCGGGTGATCTGGTCGCCTTTCGCAGTGCCGGTGCCTATGGTGCGGTGATGAGCAGCGAGTATAATTCGCGCGCTCTAATCCCCGAAGTTCTGATAAATGGCGATCAATTTGCAGTTATCCGCCAACGTCCGACATTTGACGAAATGATAAATCGCGATATCATCCCCGAATGGCTTTGACCGCGCGCCGCGTGTGAAACCCCCTTGGGAGCACAGCACCAGATGAAACTTTTTCCCGATTTCAACCAGCAAGACGGGCTGGCCAACATACGCTGGCCGCTTAGGCTGACATGGCTGGGGATGTGGGCCGAACAACTGGTGCAGGGGCTATGGCCGTTGCTGGCGTTGGCGTTGTTTGTGCTTTCGGGTCTTATGTTGGGTCTCCAAGATATTGTCGTCGTAGACTTTGTTTACACGGCTGCTGTCGTGGTGCTGCTCAGCGCGATTGGCGGAGTGATCTATGCGGTTCGCCATATCAAGGTGCCGTCACGAATTGAGGCTTTGACTAGACTGGACGCAAGCCTGCCCGGTCGGCCTATTCAAGCGTTGATGGATAAGCAGGCGATTGGTGCGACAGACGCGGGATCTATCGCTGTTTGGCAAGCGCATAGAGCGCGGATGGCTGAACGTGCCGCGACCGCCCAACCCGTTCCGGCTGATTTGCGTGTGTCACAACGTGATCCTTATGCACTTCGATATGTCGCAGTTCTAGCCTTTGGCGTTGCGTTGATATTTGGTTCAGTGTTGCGCGTCGGGTCAGTCGTGGGCATGGCACCCTCAGCCGGCGGTGTGGTCAGTGGCCCGGTGTGGGAAGGCTGGGCCGAGCCTCCTCGCTATACCGGCAAACCAACGCTTTATCTGACTGACCTCAAGGAAGGCCCCTTGTACCTCCCCGCAGGGACATTGGTTACCTTGCGGCTTTACGGCGAAGTCGGGGCATTATCGGTTTCCGAAACCGTATCAGGCATCACCCCGACGGATGATACCGAAGCTACGGTTGTGGTTGATTTTAAGGTCAACCAAAGCGGTGATATCAGCATTGATGGGCCTGACGGGCGGGCGTGGAACATCGTTTTGCTGCCGGACGCCAAGCCCGAGGTGGAAATTACCGCTGATCCCGAAGTCGCCGCCTTGGGTGAGATGCGCCTGCCGTTTGCCGCGCGTGATGACTACGGCGTCGAAGCTGGCGAGGCCCGTATCAGCCTTGATCTGGCGTCAGTAAATCGGCGCTATGGGTTGGAAGTCGCACCTGATTCAAGGCCCGAGATCATCGTGCCACTGCCGATGCCGATTGCAGGCGACCGCAGCAGTTTTGAAGAGAATCTGATCGAGGATTTTTCGAAACACCCATGGGCGAACTTGCCGGTCAAGGTGAGCCTGGCCGTGCTCGATGCGTCCGAACAACAGGCGGCCACACCGCCCGTCGATATGATTTTGCCGGGACGACGTTTTTTCGACCCATTGGCCGCAGCCGTGATCGAACAAAGGCGCGATCTGCTGTGGGCCAAGTCGAATGCGTCAAGGTTGGCGCAAATCCTCAAGGCCGTTGCATATCGCCCCGAAGATGTGTTTCGCACGCAAACCTCTGCGTTGCGGCTACGGCAGCAGATCGAGCGTTTGGAAATCAGAGCGACTTACGGCGTGACGGATGAGGTGCAGACCGAGATTGCTGATGATCTTTGGGATTTGGCGATTGAATTGGAAGAAGGTGTGCTGGCGGACGCGCTGGAACGTATGCGCAGGGCCCAGGAACGGCTCTCCGAAGCGATGAAGAATGGTGCGTCGAACGAGGAAATAGCTGAGCTGATGGACGAGCTGCGCCGCGCGACCGACGATTATATGCGCCAATTGCAACGCCAACAGGCTCAAGAGGGTGATCAGCAGCAAGAAGAAGGCCAACAGAGTGAATCCATGCAGATGACGCAGGACGACCTGCAACGCATGATGGACCGTATCCAAGAGCTGATGGAGCAAGGCCGCATGGCTGAGGCCGAACAGGCCTTGCGCGAACTTCAAAAAATGATGGAAAACATGCGCGTCACCGAGGGTCAGTCGGGTCAACAGGGCCAAAGCCCAAGCGAGCAGGCGATGGAAGGGCTGGCGGATACTTTGCGTGACCAGCAAGGGTTGAGCGATCAGGCATTTCGCGACCTTCAGGACCGCTTTAACCCTAATAGCGAACCGGGCCAGCAAGAAGGCCAAGAACAAGGTCAACAGCCCGGTGCAAGCCCGCAGCAAGGCCAGAACCAACCCGGCCAAGAAGCGGGGCCAAACAATGGCCAAGCGCAACCGGGCCAAGGCCAAGGCTCTATCGCGGATCGTCAAGAGGCTTTGCGTGATGAGTTGCGGCGGCAGCAAGGACGGCTTCCTGGTGGTGGGACCCCAGAGGGTGATGCCGCCCGGGATGCGTTGAACCGTGCAGGCCGTGCCATGGATGGTGCCGAAGATGCGTTGCGCAGGAATGATCTAGCCGAAGCGATTGACAACCAGTCGCAAGCCATGGAAGCCTTGCGCGACGGTATGAGAGCGCTTGGCGATGCCCTGGCAAAAGAGCAAAATCCGGGTGATCCGGGTCAGGGTTCTGCGAAAGGCAGCCGCAAGGCAGACGGGCAAGATCCGCTTGGCCGCGAGCAAGGTGCAAATGGTGCGCAAGGGTCTGAAGGTGAACTTGCCCTAGACAATGATGCCTATGGGCGCGCTCGCGAACTGCTGGACGAAATCAGACGTCGCTCGGGAGAGACAGCACGGCCTGAGGTGGAACGTGACTATTTGAACCGTTTGCTGGACCGTTTCTAACCAATACAACTCTTTTGGTGGCGCGGTCCTTATCCGGCCGACTGCGACGCCTTGGCATCCAACCATTGCAGGGCATTTTGTAACGAGGCATCTAGCCATAACCGCGCGGAATCAAGCTGCGCGACATATGCTGTAAGATATGGTTTCAGCTGCGGTACCGCAGTACCGATATTGGGAGCAGCCAGATATACCCCAACCATGAGCGCCGCAATAATCACAACAATCAAAAAACCTGACCGAAAAGCACTACGCTCGGCTTTTTTAGGGGTGTTTTTGGCATGATGGGCCGAAGGAAGCGTACGGCGCTCATTCCCGGTACGCAAAGTGGAATTTATCTCTTCGATATCGGGCAGCAAATCACGCCGTGACCCGATAGCCGTGGCCGCGATATCATCCGGTGGTGCTTGCCTCTCTTGTTCGCCGCTTAGTCGCGATAGCTTGGCATTGGCACTTTCTGCCCGTTCTCGCGGGCTCGGTTCATCCGCGCCTTCTAGGCCCAGATCAGGTTGGCTTTCCAGCGTGGCGGCCTGCCTGCGGCGGCGAGCCTCTTGTTCGGCTTCAGCTTCTTGCCGCAGTATGTCTGCGACTGACGGATCTAGCTTTTTGCGTTCGCCAGCAGGAACAGCGTTCGGTTCGGGCGAGGGTTGCGAAAGCGGTTGATAGCTCTCGTCAGGATCACTGTCAGCGGGGAAGTTGCTGTCTTCTTCCGGCATGTTATCGGGGTGATGCTGAAACCATGTTTGACCGCAGTTCGAACATTGCACATCCCGTCCAGAGGTTGGAATGACCTCGTCGGGCACTTCGTATTGTGCGTCACAATTTGGGCAGATCAGTCGCATGTCGTGTCCTGGCCCATTAGAAACCTCGCTAAATTCACGTCAAATCAACCTTATGTCCTAGAAATCCGTAGGAAAAGTGCAATCTTCATGCAAACCCTTGCCTTGGGTGCATTGAAACCCAAGCGGTGCTGAGGCACAACAGTTCAAACCAAGCAGGATGTGCGTGTGATCGAGTTTGAAAACGTGGCCTACAGCTATGGCGGAGGCGAGCTTTTGTCCGATGTTTCGGTCAAGCTGGCACCGGGGTCGTTCCATTTCTTGACCGGCCCGTCGGGGTCGGGCAAAACCACGTTGATGAAACTATGCTATGGCGCGTTGCTGCCGACAGCGGGGCATGTGTCCCTGTTTGGAAACGATGTGCGCAACATGGACCGTGACGAAATCGCAATGGTGCGCAGGCGCGTGGGCGTGGTGCATCAGGATTGCCAATTTCTGAACCATCTTCCCCTTGTGGAAAATATAGGTTTACCACTGACCGTGTCGGGCAGACACGCCGAAACCGGCGGGGAAGATCTATCGGAACTGCTGTCATGGGTGGGGTTAAGCAACCGTAAGGATGCCCTGCCACCCGAGCTGTCAGGCGGCGAGAGGCAACGTGCAGCCTTGGCCCGTGCCGTCATCATGTCGCCCGATGTGGTGCTTGCCGACGAACCGACAGGGAACGTAGATTGGGAAATGTCACAACGCCTGCTGCGGCTGTTGGTAGAGCTGAACAAGATGGGAAAAACCGTATTGATCGCCACCCATGATTTGGGTCTCATCCGTGCTACCAAAGCTCAGGTACAAGCACGGGTGTTACGGATCGCGAACCGACGCATCCAATTGGCAGGAGCAGATCTGTGAGAATGCTCCGCACAGCTATGCAGGCGCTCTGGAACGGGGACCGTCAGGCTGATCGCGTGGTGCCACCTTCGGGCTTTACGGCACAACTGACATTATTTGCTGCCGCTACCATGGCATTTCTGGCGGTGTTTGCGTTGGCGCTTTCACTGGCCTCGGGGCGGTTGGCCGATATCTGGGGCCAACAATTGGCCCGTACCGCGACGATCCGCGTCGTGGCTCCGATTGATCAGCGGGCAGCACAGACTTCTGCCGCGCTGCGTATTCTGGAAACGACCAAGGGCGTGGCATCGGCGAGGGCGCTTACAGATGCCGAACAACAAGCGTTGCTGGCACCCTGGTTTGGTGCTGACCTGGCGATAGACGCTTTGCCGGTGCCGCGGTTAATTGAAATTGTCGAAGACAGCAATGGCATGGATGTGGACGGGTTGCGTTTGCGACTGGCCGCCGAAGTGCCCGGCGCAGTACTGGATAATCACAGCCGTTGGCGCGAGCCGCTGGTAAAGGCCGCATCACGCCTGAGATTGTTGGGATGGGTGTCGACAGTTCTGATCGTTGCCTCATTGGCGGCAATGGTAACGCTGGCTGCACATGCTGCATTGTCAGCCAATGCTCAGGTCATTGCAGTTTTGCGCCTTGTCGGTGCGACCGACGGCTATATCGCACAGGCATTCATCCGGCGTTTCACGCTGCGGGCCCTAACAGGTGCCGCAGGCGGTACAGCGGTCGGGATGCTGGCGATATTACTCTTGCCGACTTCGACCGATACGGGGGCTTTTTTGACCGGTTTGGGCTTTCAGGGCTGGCATTGGCTGGTACCCTTGATTGTTCCGTTTCTGTCAGGTGGGGTCGCTTTTGCTGCTACCGGTGCCGCAGCACGACGGACGCTAAAAGGACTAGCTTGATGTTGCAGTGGATACGCTCGATCGCGTTCGTCGTACTGGCGACGGTATACATGCCCGTCGTGGGGCTGCTTTACGCACCATGGGCTATGTTTTCCAAGCGAGGGGCATACGCTGGGTGCAAGGCTTACGCCCGCGGTACGATGTGGATGGCTGACAAGATCGTCGGCATGCGCTGTGAAGTACGCGGCAGCGTACCGGACGGGGCGGTTCTGGTTGCGGCGAAACATCAGTCATTTCTTGACATCCTGATGATTTTCAACGCTTTGCCCCAAGCCAAGTTCATCATGAAAAAAGAGATACTATGGACGCCGGTTATCGGCCAATACGCAAAGCGCATGGAAATGGTCGCGGTCAATCGTGGCAAGCGTGGTGCGGCAATATCAAAGATGCTTTCCGATGTGAAAGCCGGTGAAGCAGAGCCGGGGCAGTTGGTCATCTATTCGCAAGGCACGCGGGTCGCACCCGGTATGTCGATGCCGTACAAGACCGGTACGGCGGCGCTTTATGAACAGATGGGGCAGGTCTGTGTCCCTGTCGCCACCAACGCGGGCTATTTTTGGCCGCGCCGCGGTCTTTATCGCAAACCGGGCGTCGCGGTGGTGGAATTTTTAGATCCGATCCTGCCGGGGTTGGGTAGAGCAGAATTTATGAAAAAGCTGGAGAGTGTGGTTGAAACGCGGTCCGATGCCTTGCTTGAAGAGGCCGGGTTTCGTGCGCCCCGGTAAGGTCCCGAGAGGGGTGGCGCGATGCGAACGGCACGATGCCCCCGCCTGCCGATAGTTGCGATGACACAAGTGACCGATGGGCAAGCTTCGTATTGGTCGGATGCACCCTGCACCCAAGCATAGAGGCGGGCACGGAATGCCCACCCCTGTTGTCGCTACATATGAATAGCGCCGTCGCCGCAGGCCAATGCAGCCTCGCGCACCGCTTCGGAATAAGTCGGATGGGCGTGGCAGGTCATGGCGAGATCTTCGGCAGAGGCACCGAACTCCATCGCGACGCAGATTTCGTGGATAAGATCACCCGCGCCCGGACCAATGATGTGCGCCCCTAAAATCCGATCCGTATCTTTGTCTGCAAGGAGTTTCACGAAACCTTCGCCGGCAAATACCGCCTTGGCGCGCGCATTGCCCATAAAGCTGAACTTGCCGACTTTATAGGGGCGGCCTTCCTTCTTGAGCTGTTCTTCGGTGGCCCCGACATTCGACACTTCGGGATGGGTATAAATTACACCGGGAATGACCCCATAGTTTACGTGACCATGTTTGCCCGCGATCACCTCGGCAGCGGCCATACCTTCGTCTTCGGCCTTGTGGGCCAACATCGGGCCTTCGATGACGTCACCGATAGCATAGATGCCCTTGACCGAGGTTTGCCACTGTTCGTTCACGGCGACCTGGCCACGCTCGGTCATTTTGACGCCAAGATTGTCCAGACCCAATCCGTCATGAAAGGGCTTACGGCCAGTCGCGACCAGAACCAGATCTGCGTCTAGCTGATGCTCGCTGTCGTCTTTGCGCAATTTATACGATACCTTGGCTTTGGATTTCGACGCCTCGGCGGATTGTACCGCGGCCCCCATGACGAAGTTGATCCCCTGCTTTTTGAGGATTCTCATGAAATTCTTTTGAATTTCGCCATCCATTCCGGGGGTGATGGCGTCAAGATATTCAATCACTGTCACCTCGGCACCGAGCCGGGCGTAGACCGACCCGAGTTCGAGACCAATTACGCCCGCACCGATGACGACCATCTTGTTGGGCACCTTGTTGACCGACAGGGCACCGGTTGATGTCACGATCACCTGCTCGTCAACTTTAACGCCCGGCAGGCTGGCAGGCTCTGAGCCGGTGGCGATAATGATGTTTTTGGCTTCGTGAACCTCTTCCCCGACCTTTACCTTACCGGCCTCCGGAATGGTCCCCCACCCTTTCAGCCAGTCGATCTTGTTCTTCTTGAACAGGAACTCGATACCTTTGGTATTGGTGTCGATCGTGCTTTGCTTGTAGCTCAGCATTTGTTTCCAATCGACTGACGGGCTTTTGCCCTTCAGACCCATGTCCGCGAAATTATGCTCAGCTTCGTGCAACATATGCGTGGCATGCAGCAAGGCTTTGGATGGTATGCAGCCAACGTTCAGGCAGGTGCCGCCCAAAGTGTCGCGTCCTTCGACGCAGGCGGTCTTCAGGCCCAATTGGGCACAGCGGATTGCTGATACGTAGCCGCCGGGGCCGGAACCGATGATGATGACATCGTAGTTGGACATATGGGTCTCCTTGGAAGATCAGGGCAGGCTTAATTATAGGGCGAAGCGGCATGAAAGAAAGTCAGGGCGAGGGGGCGCTGCCCCCGTGCGCAAGCGCACTCCCCCGGGATTTTGATCCATTTGGAAAGTCAAAAGAGGGCCGCGAGAAGCAACAGGACCGTGGCCGCCATGCCCAGAACCCAGATCATTGAACGGCCCGGCCGCCACGCATAATAATAAGCCGGGACGTAGAGAACACGCGCGAACAGAAACAGCCATGACAGGATCGCTGTGTAGCGCGTATTCTGACCTGACAACTGGACCACCAAAACCGCAATGCCGAAGAGTATAAGCGCCTCGAACATATTATTCATGGCGCGGCCCAGGCGGGCAGTGCCGTCTGTCATGGTTTTTGTGGGATCGCGGTCACGGGCAGACATGGTATAGCCACGGCCAAGTTCACGATTTGCCGGAATGGCGTAGGCGACGAAGGTGACAACTTGCACGAGGGCGGCAAGCGTCAGAGCGGTGAGTTCGGGTGTCATTGCTATGCGGACGGGTCAGAGTGCGAGGAAGTAAAGAACTGCCGTCGCCGCAAACCCCGAAAGCCATGCCAATGTGCGCAAGGTCGGGATACCGAAGGCATACATCGGTACATATACGATGCGGGCAACCAGAAAGACCTGCGCAGCTAGCAACGTTGAGGAATTTGTGCGGTCGAGCAGCACCAGGATCAAGATGGCCGGAGCAAACAGCGTCATGGCCACAATCGAATTGTCGAGTGCCCGTTTAAGACGTGCGGTCATGCCTTTGAGAGTGCGTGTCTCGTCGCGTGAAGAGAGCAGGTAACCTATGCTAAGCTGTTGCGCACCGCCAAGAACCTGAAGCAGGATGGTGATCATAATCAGCAGGCCGTAGGTGGCGAGGATTGTTGTCTCTGTCATCTTAGGTCCTTTCGAGGCGGTGCGGTGATAATATTTCTATCAGAGATCCATGAGCAGGCGTCGCGGGTCTTCTAGGGCTTCTTTGACACGCACCAAGAAGGTCACCGCCCCTTTACCATCTACAATACGGTGATCGTAGCTAAGAGCCAGATACATCATTGGCCGAATTTCAACCTTCCCGTTAATCGCCATGGGGCGATCCTGAATCTTATGCATCCCTAGGATGCCGGATTGTGGTGGGTTCAGGATGGGAGAAGACATTAATGAGCCATATACGCCACCGTTGGAAATCGTGAACGTACCACCTTGCATATCCGCCATCGACAGCTTGCCGTCACGGGCCTTGGCACCCATTTCGCTGATCTTTTTCTCGATCGTGGCAAAGGACATATCTTGGGCATCTTTGACCACCGGCACGACAAGGCCGGTAGGAGTGCCAGCGGCAATGCCCATATTTACATAATTTTTGTACACCACGTCGGTGCCATCGATTTCGGCGTTCACTTCGGGCACTTCGTGCAATGCGTGAATGCAGGCCTTGGTGAAAAACGACATAAAGCCAAGCTTGACGCCATGCTTCTTGAGGAACAGATCTTTGTATTCGTTTCGCAGCGCCATAATTTCGGTCATGTCGACCTCGTTATAGGTTGTCAGCATTGCCGCCGTGTTCTGGCTGTCCTTCAAGCGCTTGGCGATTGTCTGGCGCAGGCGGGTCATCTTGACACGTTCTTCACGTGCAGCGTCCTGTGCGGATGAAGGCGCACGCGGTGCCGCCTTAGCAGACGCCGCAGGTGCTGAAGAACTGGATTTTCCACCCGCAACAGCCTTGGCGACATCGTCTTTCATCACGCGACCATCGCGTCCGGTTCCGGTGACCTGATCGCGGCGGATGTTGGCTTCGGCCATCGCTTTGCGGGCCGAGGGCGCATCTTCGATGTCGGCACTGGTGGATAATTGCGGCGCGGCTGCCGGTGCGGGCGCATTTTCCTGCGCCGTCGACGCGGCTGCGGCCCCTTCGCCAGCACTAATCACGGCAATTCTGGCAGAGGCTTCGACTGTACTGCCTTCTTCGGCAATGATCTCGCTTAACACGCCAGCCGCAGGTGCGGGGACTTCGACGCTGACCTTATCGGTTTCAAGCTCGCACAGCATTTCATCCTGCGCGACAACATCACCGACTTTCTTGAACCACGTGCTGACGGTCGCCTCGGTGACGGATTCGCCCAAAGTCGGCACCATGACGTCAATGAGTTCACTTGTGTCACGCGCTTTGGTATCTTCGGGGCCAGCGTCAATAGCCTTGGATGGATGCTCATTCCGCGGGGACTGGCTCGCAGCTTCTTCGTCGGTAGCAGCATCCTTGGCCTTCGGTGCATTCTTTGTCCCGGCATCCTGCTCTGAAATGCTAGCCAACAAAGCATCTACGCCGACGGTCTCACCTTCGGCGGCCACAATTTCGGACAGGGTGCCAGCGACAGGGCTAGGGACTTCGACAGTAACCTTGTCTGTCTCCAACTCACAGAGCATTTCATCGACCGCTACTGTATCACCGGGTTGCTTGAACCATGTCGCCACGGTGGCTTCGGTCACTGATTCGCCCAGGGTGGGCACACGAACATCGGTCATGGGTTACTTTCCTTTGAATGTCAGTGCTTCGTCGATAAGCGCTGCTTGTTGGGCTTTGTGTTGCGAGCCGAGACCCGTAGCTGGCGATGCCGAGGTGGCGCGCCCGGCATAAACGGGACGGGTATAGGTAGCCTTGATCCGACCCAATACCCATTCGATATTGGGTTCGATAAAGCTCCACGCACCTTGGTTTTTGGGTTCTTCCTGACACCAGACCATTTCAGCGTTCTTGAACCGTTCAAGTTCCTTGACCGCAGACTGCGCGGGGAAGGGATAGAATTGTTCAAAGCGCAGTAGGTAAACGTCGTCAATGCCGCGCGCATCACGCTCTTCGAGAAGGTCATAATATACCTTGCCAGAGCACATGACGACGCGCTTGATCTTGTCATCGTCAACCAGGTTGGTGTCGGAATTTCCATGCTGTGCATCATCCCACAACACGCGGTGAAAAGAAGACCCGGTTGTGAATTCCTCGGCGGTGCTGACTGCCAGCTTGTGGCGCAACAATGACTTTGGCGTCATCAACATAAGGGGCTTGCGATAGCTGCGGTGCAGTTGGCGGCGCAGCAGGTGAAAGTAGTTCGCCGGGGTGGTGCAGTTTGCCACGATCCAATTGTCGCCACCGCACATGGTGAGAAAACGCTCCAGACGGGCTGAAGAGTGCTCTGGCCCTTGACCCTCGTAGCCATGCGGCATGAGGCACACCAAGCCGGACATGCGCAGCCATTTGGATTCACCCGAACTTATGAACTGGTCGAACATGATTTGCGCACCATTGGCGAAGTCGCCGAATTGTGCTTCCCACAATGTAAGTGCGTTCGGTTCAGCTAGCGAATAACCGTATTCGAAGCCAAGCACAGCATACTCGGACAGCATTGAATCGATGACCTCGAATTCTGCCTGTCCTTCGCGAATGTGGTTCAGAGGATAGTAGCGGTCTTCGTTTTCTTGGTTAATCAAAGCTGAGTGTCGCTGCGAGAAGGTCCCGCGTGCTGAATCCTGTCCCGAGAGGCGAACTTTATACCCTTCGGTCAGTAATGACCCAAAGGCCATCGCCTCGGCTGTTGCCCAATCAAAGCCTTTGCCTGAACTGAACATTTCGGCCTTGGCCTCAAGCAGACGGCCCACCGTCTTATGCAAGGGGAATCCTTCTGGTGCGGTGCTGAGCGCCTTGCCGACATCGGCCATGGTTTCGGGCGCGATCGCCGTTTTGCCGCGCTGGTATTTCTTTTCTTTGGCGCGATCCAGATGTGACCATTTGCCATCCAGCCAATCGGCCTTGTTGGGGCGGTATTCTTTTCCGGCCTCAAACTCGGTATTCAGCTTTTCTTGGAAGGCGGCCTTCATGTCTTCGACTTCGCCTTCGGGGATCAGCCCGTCTTTAACCAGACGATCAGTATAAAGCGTCAGCGTTGTTTTTTGCTTTTTAATCTTCTTGTACATAACCGGGTTGGTGAACATCGGTTCATCACCTTCGTTATGGCCAAAACGACGATAGCAAATAAGATCCAGCACGACGTCTTTGTGGAACTTCTGACGATACTCAGTGGCGACGCGGGCGGCATGCACCACGGCCTCGGGGTCGTCACCGTTGACGTGGAAAATCGGGGCCTCGACCACCAGCGCATTATCAGTGGGGTAGGGGCTGGAACGGCTGAAGTGCGGCGCGGTGGTAAAGCCGATCTGGTTGTTCACCACGATATGCATGGTTCCGCCGGTGCGATGCCCGCGCAGCCCCGAAAGCGCAAAACACTCTGCCACGACGCCCTGACCGGCAAATGCCGCATCGCCATGCAGCAGGACAGGTAAAACGGCAATGCGTTGCTTGTCGTTCAGTTGGTCTTGTTTGGCGCGAACCTTGCCCAGAACGACGGGGTTGACCGCCTCCAGGTGTGATGGGTTCGCGGTGAGTGAGAGGTGAACGGTATTGCCGTCAAATTCGCGATCCGAGGATGCTCCGAGGTGGTATTTCACGTCGCCCGAACCGTCGACATCTTCGGGCTTGAAACTGCCGCCCTGAAATTCGTTGAAGATGGCGCGGTAAGGTTTTTGCATAACATTCGCAAGTACTGACAAACGTCCGCGGTGGGGCATGCCGATAACCACGTCCTTGATACCAAGCTGACCACCGCGCTTGATGATCTGTTCCATCGCGGGGATCAGAGATTCACCACCGTCCAGACCAAAGCGTTTGGTGCCCATATATTTGACGTGCAGGAACTTTTCGAAACCCTCTGCTTCGACCAGCTTTTTCAGGATAGCTTTGCGCCCGGTTTGGGTGAACTGGATTTCCTTGCCATAGCCTTCGATCCGTTCCTTTAGCCATGCAGCCTGTTCTGGATCAGAGATGTGCATGTATTGCAGCGCGAAGGTCCCGCAATAGGTGCTTTTGACGATCCCAACGATTTCTTTCATCGTTGCAATTTCAAGCCCCAATACGTTGTCGATGAAAATCGGGCGATCCATATCCGCCGGGCCAAACCCATAAGAGGCGGGGTCAAGTTCGGGGTGGATGTCGCTTTCGCGCATGCCAAGCGGGTCAAGGTCGGCTGCCAGGTGGCCGCGAATACGATAGGCGCGGATCAGCATCAATGCGCGAATACTGTCTAGCACGGCGCGCTGGACCTGCGCATCCGATAGCTCGATACCTCTGGCAGTAGCTTTATCGACGATCTTGTCTCCGGCTGCCTTTGCTTCCGCAGGGGCGGGCCATTGACCTGTCAACGCTGATGTTAAATCGTCCTGTGGCATGGGGGGCCAGTCGGAACGCGCCCACGATGGGCCAGCAGCCTGCGCTTTCACGTCGGCACCTTCGTCATCCATCGATTGAAAGAACGCTTTCCATGCACTGTCGACCGCGTCGGGATCATCGGCATAACGTGCATACATCGCTTCTAGGTATGCACTGTTTTGCCCTTCCAAAAAGGAAGTATCGTGGAATTGGTCTTTTTGCGGTTGGTTTGTCATGGCGATACCTCTGATGAGCGCGCGACGTTTAGCGATGGTGTTGACCGGGCGCGGTCCAGACCTGCCCGGCCATGATGGTTTTAGCCTCTGTCGATGGCTTCCTGTACGGCTTCGCCCAAGGTTGCGGGGCTGTCAGCAACGACGATGCCTGCTTCTTTCATAGCTTCGATCTTGGACTCCGCGTCACCTTTGCCACCGGCAACAATCGCGCCAGCGTGGCCCATGCGGCGACCAGGAGGGGCGGTACGACCTGCGATGAAACCGGCTGTTGGCTTCCAACGGCCTTTCTTTTTTTCATCGGCAAGGAACTGGGCGGCTTCTTCTTCGGCAGAACCGCCGATTTCGCCAATCATGATAATCGAATGTGTTTCAGGGTCCGCCAGGAACATCTCGAGCACATCAATGTGTTCGGTCCCTTTTATGGGATCGCCGCCGATACCCACGGCGGTAGATTGGCCAAGGCCCAGATCGGATGTCTGTTTCACAGCTTCGTAGGTAAGTGTGCCGGAACGTGAAACAACCCCGCACGAACCGCGTCGGTGAATATGGCCGGGCATAATGCCGATTTTGCAGGCGTCAGGCGTAATCACGCCGGGGCAGTTTGGCCCGATCAGCCGCGACTTGGACCCGTCGAGCGCACGTTTGACGCGCATCATGTCTAGCACTGGAATACCTTCGGTGATGCAGATGATCAGCTCCATCTCGGCATCGATGGCTTCTAGGATCGAATCCGCCGCGAAGGGCGGCGGCACGTAAATTACGGTTGCGTTGGCTTCGGTGACGTGGCGCGCCTCGTGGACGGAATTGAAGACGGGAAGGTCCAAATGTGTCTGGCCGCCCTTGCCCGGTGTCACGCCGCCGACCATTTTGGTACCATAGGCGATGGCCTGTTCAGTGTGAAAAGTGCCCTGAGAGCCGGTAAGGCCCTGACAGATCACTTTGGTATTTTCGTCTACGAGTACGGCCATGTGGGCCTCCTGTCTTGCAATTTTGACGCACCAGAGTGCGCGTAAATAGTTAGTTGGGTATCGCCGATGCCTGCGCCAAACGTAAGGAAAGGGCTGAACCCGAAGGATGAACGGCCTGAGCGCCGTGCCGCACGCCGTCATTGTGCGGATTGTTGCATGCCACAAGCAGTAGCGTAGCGATGGTTGCAACGCTCCATTTGGCGACGGTTGCAGGTTTAGATATGTTAATCATCTCGTTAGCCCTCCCTCGGCAGTCCCAGACCATCAAAAAGACGATCTACGGCCAAAAATGTTTGATTATTGCGCTGGCCGACATGAACGACCGCCACGCGACCGCGCAGCAGTTCCCGTCCTTCAATGAGAACAGTACCAGGCTCTGCGGTATGGGTGGTGGGCAACGGGAGTACAGCGCCAAATACAGGGGGCGTTGCCATCTGTTTGCGTAAGGCCTGAACCGCTTGTTGGGTATGATTGCCACTAAACGAAACTTCGCAGCGGCGTTCCACCCCGGCGGGAACATCATGGGTGGTAGGCTCTATAGATAAATCCCAAAATATCAGGTCAAATGGCAAGGGTGACGACGTGTCCTGCTCCATCCGGGTACGGATGCCATCGGCTGTCTGCCCGGCCTTGAAGCACCAAGCGTTGAATGCGGCCAACGCCGCATCCTGCCCGTGAGCGACCGCAGGGATCCATAGCCCCAAGCTGACTAAAAATGGCGCGATCAGTCGCATCAGTACAAGGCATCTTCTTCGTTGACGAACCGATCTAGCAGGCGGATCGTAACAAGCCCGAGGCCCATGACGATCAGCGACCTTCCAATGGATCCCGTCAGGTTGCTGGGCATCAGCGATGCCACGCCATCACGCGATTTGCGTGCAACGCGGCGGATGCCCCGATCTCGCCGAGATTTGCCGTCAGGTGCAGGTAAGGACAGAACTGTTGGCTTGACCTGGTACAGCAGCAGGCCCGCGCCAAGAAGCGCAATGCCTGCCAGTAAAGGGGATGTGCGAGGAGAATGTTCCATCAGCTTGTCCTGTGCCCTTAGCCCTTGACCGCTTTGACGATCTTTTGCGCACCGTCTTTGAGGTCGTCGGCAGCAATCACGTCAAGGCCAGAGTTGTTGATGATGGCTTTACCCTCTTCAACATTGGTGCCTTCAAGACGGACAACCAGCGGCACCTTGAGGCCGACTTCTTTCACGGCTGCCACGACGCCTTCGGCGATAACATCACAGCGCATGATGCCGCCAAAGATGTTGACCAAGATGCCTTTGACCTGCGGGTCAGAGGTGATAATCTTGAAAGCTTCGGTCACCTTTTCCTTGGTTGCACCGCCGCCCACGTCCAGGAAGTTGGCAGGCTCGGCACCGTAGAGCTTGATGATGTCCATCGTCGCCATCGCGAGGCCCGCACCGTTCACCATGCAACCGATCTCACCATCAAGCGCGATGTAGTTCAGGTCGTATTTGGAGGCTTCAAGCTCTTTGGGATCTTCTTCTGTGGTGTCGCGTAGTTCTGCAATGTCATTGTGGCGATACATGGCGTTGCCGTCAAAGCTGACCTTGGCATCCAACACCTTAAGGTCCCCACCGTCTGTGACGATCAGCGGGTTGATCTCCAGCATCTCCATGTCTTTTTCGACGAACGCTTTGTAAAGCTGACCCATCAAGGTTACGCATTGTTTCACTTGCTTGCCCTCAAGGCCCAGCGTGAATGCGATGCGACGACCGTGGAATGCCTGATAGCCCGTTGCGGGGTCTACTGAAAAGCTGATGATCTTTTCCGGGGTCGACGCTGCGACCTCTTCGATGTCCATGCCGCCTTCGGTAGAGCAGACGAACCCGATCCGCGATGTCTGACGATCGACCAGCAATGCAAGGTACAGTTCGGTTTCGATGCCGGAGCCGTCTTCGATATAGATGCGATTGACCTGTTTTCCAGCGGGGCCAGTTTGGTGAGTGACCAAGGTGCGTCCCAGCATCTTCTTGGCTTCTTCGGCGGCTTCTTCAACCGACTTGGTCAGGCGAACGCCGCCCTTGTCTCCGGCGTCCGCTTCTTTGAACGACCCCTTGCCGCGACCGCCTGCATGGATCTGAGCTTTGACGACCCAAAGCGGCCCGTCCATCTCTCCTGCGGCTGTTTTCGCGTCTTCGGCTTTCAGCACGACGCGACCGTCGGATACTGGCGCACCATAGCTGCGCAAAAGGGCTTTCGCCTGATATTCATGGATGTTCATAAAAAACGGTCCCGTCTTTGTTCCAGTCTGATCGCGTTATACGATCGAGTCTTAATACTCGGTAATAGTTTTTCGGAGATAAACAGGTTTATCCAGCTAAAAGCGACATTTGTGATCACACGAATTTGCCGTGTGATCACGAAATGATGGGGCAGGCGGAAAGCGAGCAAAATTTTGCTTGTCGTTGCTCCTAGCTTTCGAATTCGCTTGAAGTGGCGAAGGTACGTTGGAACTGCGGCTTATCGCCTGCCGTTATTTCGGCATCAGCGCCCAATAATCGAGGTCAAGAAGAACATCCGCGAGATACTTGCCATCTTCGCCTTTTAGCTTGAAAGGGTCCCCGCCTTTGGTGGCAACCAGCCGCAGGCGGATGGCCCCGACGCCGGGGGCGGAGGTGTCAGCTTTGTCCAGCACCTCGGACCACGCGCGCACCGTATCACCAGACAGACACGGATTTGCATGGGCACCGCCATTCAGGCCGACAATCATCTGTGCGTTGGCTAGCCCATTAAAGGAAAGTGCCCGCGCCATCGAGATAATATGACCGCCATAAATCAGCCGCGACCCATCAGGCCGCGCAGAGGTGTCAAAATGGACTTTGGCGGTATTTTGCCACAGGCGCGTTGCCATCATGTGTTCGGCTTCTTCAATCGTGACGCCGTCAACGTGATCTATCATCTCGCCGATTTGATAATCATCCCACCGGTGAGGCTCCCCCGCGAGGCCGAAGTCATAGTCGCTAAAATTGAGGCCATCTGGAATGTGGAGCTCTTCAACGCTTAATACTGGGGCGAGGTCGGGGATGACGGTTGTCGGAGCTGCCGCATCCAGATCGCGTTTACGTACCATCACCCAGCGAACGTATTCCAATACCTTTGTGTCGTCTTGATTGAACCCGGTGGTGCGCACATAGACAACGCCGGTCTTCCCGTTTGAGTTCTGCTTGAGCCCAATCACTTGGGATTCAGATCGCAGCGTATCGCCGGGCCAGACCGGAGCGAGCCAGCGGCCTTGAGCATAGCCCAGATTGGCCACCGCATTAAGCGACACGTCAGGTACGGTTTTGCCGAACACCATGTGAAAGGTAATCATGTCGTCTAGGGGGCTAAAAGCCAGACCGCAGCCCCTCGCGAATTGATCAGAAGAATACAGAGCATGTCGCGCGGGGTAGAGTGCATGATAGAGCGCTCGTTCGCCATTGGTAACCGTTCGGGGTACGGCGTGGTGCAGAGTTTGACCAACTTCGTAATCTTCGAAGAACCGACCCGAATTTGTCTTTGCGTGTGACATTAGCATGCCCCCAGCTTGAGGTCGGGAGAATAGGTGCCCTCGACCTCTTTTGTAACGGCCTGACCACAACGCATCACGTTGGCAGATGCATCCCACGTCTGCGTAGGGGGGCCGTAAAGCTCCCAGCCCTTGTTAAGTGCATCTGTGACCTTGTGACAAAAGGCTGACGTGTCCTCTTCGGACAGGAAACGGTAGAGTTTCATGGAACTTCTCTTAGTAGGTCAGGGAAAGGGCGGCACGCCGAGCATCGTGTGAATAGCGATGACAATCGCCAACATTACCACTGTTATGATCGCGAGGCGAATGTAGGTGGCCTTGCCAGCGTGAGGCGGAGGCGTCCAATCCGGCTCGGTACGATTGATCAAGATCACGGCTCCTACTGCCCAAGCCAACATGCTGCCAAACAGGATGATCGAAGCCAGATCTCCGTTTACCAGCAAGTGCGCGAACGCCCATATTTTAACAGCAAGCAGTTGAGGGTGGCGCGTTTTATTGGCAGGCCATGCTTTCGCCCCTTTGGCTGCACTTGAACCGTAAACCCAGAATGCGAGGACCATCAGCAAGTTGTTGAGATGGATGAGATACGCAGGCGGCATCCAGACGTCGATGAACGCTGCACCGCGATAGCCGATTATGATCATGACCAAGGCGACAACGATAACGACCGCGATTAGCCCCTTGCCCTTGTTGCCAAGGGCGGCACGCTGTTGCGGCATGAGTCGTCTGAAATAGTGGGCCCCGACCCAAAGGATGAGTCCGAGGATCAAAAGTGCCATCATGTGGGCTACTCCGTTTTAAGGGCCGCAATCGCGTCCAGTTTTGCCAATGTCTCGCGGGCGGTTGCAACGTGCAAATTTTCAACGATACGTCCATCGACGACTGCCACACCCTGACCTGTCGCCTGCGTTTCGTCAAACGCTGCGATTTGACGCCGTGCTAAATCCGCTTCGGCTTCGGACGGAGAGAAGGCGGCGTTGGCGACATCCAGTTGCGCCGGATGAATCAAAGACTTGCCGTCAAACCCCATATCGCGGCCTTGGTCGCATTCGGCACGGTGGCCTTCATCATCCTTGAAGGCGTTATACACCCCGTCAATGATCGCGATGCCATTGGCCTTGGCGGCTAGCACGCACAATCCCAGCCCAGTCATTAGCGGCAGCCGGTCAGGGCGCACCCGGGTTTGTAAGTCTTTGTTAAGGTCATTCGTGCCCATAACCATGCATTGCAACATGGGGTGGGACCCTATCGCGGCGGCATTAAGCATCGCACGCGGTGTTTCCATCATGGCCCAAAGGGGGATGTCACCCACAATTGCGCTGAGGGTATCAAGATCAGCCGGGCTTTCCACCTTGGGTAGCAATATAGCGTCGCAGTTCATCCGAGCCGCCGCGTACGCATCATCATGCCCCCATTCGGTATCAAGTCCGTTAATTCGAACTACCTTTAAGCGGCCACCATAACCGCCTTGTTGCAGGGCGCGTCCCAGAGTATCGCGCGCACTGATTTTTTCATCCGGGATCACCGCATCCTCTAGATCGAAAATGATCGCATCTGTGGGAAGACCGCGCGCCTTATCAAGCGCGCGTTCCTTTGAGCCCGGAATGTAAAGAACGGAACGCAACGGGCGGGTGATTTTCGACATCGAACGACTCTCCAGGAAATAATGTTGCGTGTAGGTCTGCATTTTTAGACAAAAACCTCAAGGGCAAACGTGCCGCGCCGCAGCATGCAGCGTCTTTCGACATGAAAATTCCCGCGTTAATGAAAGCTTTGGTGTTCTGGAACATGTTGGTGTTCCGGCGAATTTGGAATGGCCGGACCCGGTAATGCGTAAATAAGCCGCCTTCTGATTTTTCGTGTTGCGATCAAAATCTAGGGCACAGGAAACAATGTCGAGAGGTGTCACAATGCAGAAGTCTCAGAAGCTGTTCCAGTTGATCGGTCTGACGGCCGCCGCTACCGCTCTTGTCGCGGCCAAGGACAGTGTCGCGCGGGAAAGCTGGGCTGCCGATTTCATAGCGGTGCTGTTCTAACTGCACGGCAGGCTTAACCTAAGTGGCAGGTTTTCGTGCCGGCCATTTCGTGCGCCTCACTAGGCAACGTTTGCTGGATCATGTCGCAAGCCGGGCGTTCGTATAAAATAATTTACCGGCAGTGGCCTGAACAATGCGATTTGGAATAACTCGGTCGAGCTGGAAAAATCAAATAGCGAAAAAAGTAAAATTTCGCGGAACGTATTCCATGGAGCGTAGTTGATATCACAACCGAGTGATGGCCACTCGGACCCCGAATAGGAGTAACGATGATGAAACGTTTTTTGAGCACAACCGCGATTCTTATTAGCCTCTCTGGCGCAGCTTATGCAGAGTCCCACACCACTGCTGGATTTGGCACTGTAGCAGCGGCCTCCACAGATTTCTTCGCATCTGACTTGATCGGCATGCGGGTATATAATTCTGAAGCACAGATCGACACCAATGCTACCATCGCAGCCGATGGGCAGAAAAATTGGGATGATATCGGCGAAATCAATGATATTATAGTTGGTGCAGACGGCAATGTAAAAGCTGTCATTCTTGGCATCGGCGGCTTTTTGGGCATGGGTGAGCGCGACGTAAGCGTCAGCATGGATGCCATCAAAGTTGTTCGGCAAGAAGGTGATTCCAACGACCGTTTCTTGGTTGTGAACACCACCAAACAAGCTTTGGAGCAGGCACCCGAGTTTGATCGTAAAACATTGGACGTAAATGCCAATGCTGTCGGTTCGACCGATCTTACCCAAGCCACCAAGACCGAGAATGCAGGTTCCATGAAAACCAACATGGATAACAATGCCAGCATGGATAACAATCACGCCAAGACATCGATGAATGAGCAAGCTAAATCGACCATGGCGGACGGCACCGTACCTGCGAAGGATGCTCAGGCTGACCAGTCGAACGTAAACAAGCCTGTTAGTGATCGTCCAATGCTGACACCTCCTGCTGTAAAGCGCGAAGGTTATGCAAATGCTGACGTGAACAATGTGAACAAGCTTACTGCGGACGACCTCGAAGGGGCCACCGTCTATGGTGCCAACGATGAAAACGTAGGTGAAATCGACAGCTTGATCATGGGCGATAATGGCCAGGTTTCGCAGGTTGTGATCAACGTTGGCGGCTTCCTTGGTCTAGGTGAAAAGCCCGTTGCCGTAACTTGGGATGAGCTGCAGATCATGCAGAGCGCCAATGGCGATGACTTCCGCATCTATATCGACAGCAACAAAGACGCGTTGAAAGCCCAGCCAGAATATCAAGGCTAAGCTTCCTAACCGTCCTGATAGCAAACTGTAGCTATATACTTTGGGGTCGTTCCGTATGGAGCGGCCCCATTGTATTGGGCGTGTTTTGTCCTGCTACATGACAAGTGCGAACCGCAACTTGCGCGGTCCGCTGCATTTCGTTATCTCCTGCGCAAACGCAACCTTGTCGGAGATTACCACATGGCCAGACCTAAAATTGCACTTATCGGCGCAGGGCAGATCGGGGGCACACTTGCCCACCTCGCAGCACTCAAGGAATTGGGCGATGTTGTCCTTTTCGATATCGCCGAAGGTGTGCCGCAAGGCAAAGCCCTAGATATCGCCGAATCTGGCCCTTCGGCCAAATTTGACGCCACCATGTCAGGTGCCAATGATTACGCTGACATCGCCGGGGCGGATGTTTGCATCGTGACTGCGGGTGTCGCCCGCAAGCCAGGGATGAGTCGTGACGACCTGTTGGGCATCAACCTCAAAGTCATGAAGTCTGTGGGCGAAGGTATTGCGCAGAATGCGCCGGATGCCTTTGTTATCTGCATAACCAACCCGTTGGATGCAATGGTATGGGCGCTTCGCGAATTTTCCGGTTTGCCGCATCATAAAGTCTGCGGCATGGCAGGCGTGTTGGATTCTGCCCGTTTCCGGCACTTCCTTGCTGCCGAATTCGATGTGTCGATGAAAGACGTGACAGCGTTCGTTCTGGGCGGCCATGGTGATACGATGGTTCCATTGACGCGGTATTCCACAGTTGCCGGCATTCCATTGCCGGATCTGGTACAGATGGGGTGGACCACGCAGGAAAAACTGGACGCGATCGTCCAGCGCACACGTGACGGTGGCGCCGAGATTGTCGGCCTCCTAAAGACCGGATCGGCGTTTTACGCCCCTGCGACATCTGCTATCGAAATGGCGGAAAGCTATCTGAAAGATCAAAAGCGTGTTCTGCCATGTGCTGCATATGTTGATGGCGCATACGGGCTGAACGGGTTTTACGTCGGTGTGCCAACAGTGATTGGTGCGGGTGGCATCGAGCGTGTCGTCGAGATTTCGATGAACAAGGAAGAGCAGGCGATGTTCGATAGTTCCGTTAAGGCTGTCAAAGGTCTGGTTGATGCGTGTAAGGGCATTGATGGTTCTTTAAGCTAATGAATATGGTTACAGCAGGAGAACAAGAAGACCGGAATGGTTTCGCAACCGTCGTCATCACCTGCTGTAACCGCCCCGCCGAGTTGGAACAGGCCCTCACTTCGATCTTGGCTTGCGATCTGACGGGTATAGATAAATTCGTTATTATCGAGGATTCGGACTGCGCTGAAACAAAAGATGTAGTTGCCCGCCTGTTAGCCGACACCTCGCATGTATTTTTCCAGAACGCGCAAAACCTGGGGCAGATTCGATCAGTTGATCGAGCTTATGCCGAAGTAGAGACCCCCTATATTTTTCACTGCGAAGAAGACTGGGTGTTCCCCTCCAGCCTGTTTTTGACCGAATCGCGGGCTTTGCTAGACGCTTATCCCAAAATTCACTCTGTGATGTTACGGACGCGTAAAGAATGGCCGCGCAAAATCTTTGACGTGGAAGAACAGCATCTCGACGGCGTCGGCTATTACCGCACCGACCCGAAATCACACCGTCGCTGGGGTAGCTTTTCGTTCAACCCCGGACTGCGAAGAATGTCTGATTATCAGGCATATGGCCCCTATGCAGACATAGGTCCGGAACGCGACATCAGTTTTGCGCATAAGCTTAAGGGTTTTTCGTTGGCGAGCCTATCGGCCGGGGATGTGCGCCATATCGGGTTCAACCCAACGGAAAAGAAAGACGAAAACAAGCGCAAGAAAGCTAAAGGGTACCTGATCAAATCTCTCAAGCACCGGCTTCAATTTGCTTGGTACAAATGGACCGGCTGACGCGCTTCAGGATTTGTGATCACGGTTCAAAATACCGTGATCACAAATTTTGCTAGTCCTCACGAAACTGGGTGAAAAATGTATCGCTATGCTAAGTAACCACCACGAAAACCGTCCTCTGTACGTGACAGCACTGAAAATGCCGCTATCTATAGGTCATCTTGACGAGAAGACGAGAAAAGGAATCCATCATGGCTGATGTGAACCGCGGCAATCGCCCGTTGTCACCCCATCTGACGATCTACCGCCCGCAATTGACATCGATGACATCGATCCTAACAAGGATAACGGGTAATGCGATGCTGGTCGCAGCGCTTTTAATCGTGTGGTGGTTTCTCGCCGCGGCGACGTCAGCAGAGGCATTTGATTTTATAAATGGTTTGATCACCAGTTGGTTCGGCGATTTGGTTATGTTCCTGTCGCTTCTGGCGCTGTGGTACCACACGCTGGCCGGCATTCGCCATCTGATATGGGATACCGGGCACGCGTTGGACCTTCAGACGGCAGAGCGGTTGGGTTGGTCTATTTTGATAGGCTCGGTCGTTTTGACCATCATCACAGCATTCATTATCTGAGGGGTTTGACATGCCATTTTTGACAGACCACAAGCGCGCCATCGGCATGGGATCGGCCAAGACGGGAACCGGGCATTTTTGGGCTATGAAGATCAGCTCGGTTGCGCTGCTAATCTTGATTCCGCTGTTCGTCTTTACATTCGGGGCAGCATTGGGCGGGACGTACGAAGAGATATTGGCTTATTATTCGCGGCCATTCCCGGCCATTGTCGCTGCCCTTACACTTGTCGTGGGATTCAAACATTTCAACGATGGCGTACAGGTCCTCATCGAAGATTACGTTTATGGGATACCGCAGAAAATTGCGATCATCTTGATGACTTGCATCAGTTACGGTGCAGCGGCGATAGGTGTATTTGCCATCGCCCGCATCGCACTTTAACCCACGCATACGCTATACCGGAGACCGAGACATGGCTGCATATGAATATGAAACGCATGACTATGATGTCGTAGTTGTGGGGGCAGGCGGTGCTGGCCTGCGTGCGACACTTGGCATGGCCGAGCAGGGATTGAAAACCGCCTGCGTCACCAAGGTGTTCCCGACACGGTCCCATACGGTTGCAGCGCAGGGTGGCATTGCCGCGTCGCTTTCCAACATGGGCCCCGATAACTGGCAGTGGCACATGTATGACACGGTCAAGGGGTCTGACTGGCTAGGCGATACCGATGCGATGGAATACCTTGCTCGCGAAGCCCCAAAAGCGGTGTACGAGCTGGAACATTACGGCGTGCCGTTTTCGCGTACCGAAGCCGGAAAGATCTATCAGCGCCCGTTTGGCGGCCATACAACCGAATTCGGCGAAGGCCCCCCGGTGCAGCGTACCTGTGCTGCGGCGGACCGTACTGGTCATGCCATTTTGCACACACTATATGGGCAGTCGCTAAAGCACAGCGCGGAATTCTATATCGAATATTTCGCCATTGACCTCATCATGTCCGAGGATGGGGTATGTCAGGGTGTGCTGTGTTGGAAGCTTGATGATGGCACGATGCATTTGTTCAACGCCAAGATGGTGGTGCTGGCCACCGGCGGCTATGGTCGGGCATATTTTTCGGCGACTTCCGCCCATACGTGCACTGGTGACGGGGGCGGTATGGCAGCGCGTGCCGGGTTGCCGTTGCAAGACATGGAATTTGTACAGTTCCACCCCACTGGTATTTACGGTGCCGGTTGTTTGATCACAGAAGGGGCGCGCGGCGAAGGCGGGTATCTCACCAACTCCGAAGGTGAACGCTTCATGGAGCGTTACGCGCCGACTTACAAAGATCTTGCCAGCCGCGATGTGGTGTCGCGGTGTATGACAATGGAAATCCGCGAAGGGCGCGGTGTGGGGGCGGCCAAAGATCACATCCATTTGCATCTTAACCATTTGCCCAAAGAAACGCTGGACCTACGCCTGCCGGGGATTTCTGAATCCGCACGCATCTTTGCGGGCGTCGATCTGACAAAAGAACCGATCCCGGTTCTGCCGACCGTGCATTATAATATGGGCGGTATTCCTACCAACTATTGGGGCGAAGTTCTGTCTCCTACGCAAGACAGCCCTGACAATGTGGCCCCTGGATTGATGGCCGTAGGCGAAGCAGGCTGTGCATCGGTGCATGGAGCGAACCGGCTTGGTTCGAATTCACTGATCGACCTGGTGGTGTTTGGCCGCGCCGCTGCGATCCGCGCAAAGGAAGTCGTTGATCCCAAAACTCCGCTTCCGGCTCCGAACCTCAAGTCGGTTGCGGCGGCTTTCGAAAGGTTTGACGCGATACGCTATGCCAATGGTCAAACGCCGACCGCTGAGTTGCGGCTGGAAATGCAAAAGACAATGCAAGCAGATGCCGCTGTTTTCCGTACAGACAAGACCCTGAATGAGGGCAAGGTCAAAATGGACGAAGTCGCGGCCAAGCTCTCTGACCTGAGGGTGACCGACAAGTCGTTGTTCTGGAACTCCGACCTGATGGAGACACTAGAATTAACCAACCTCATGCCGAACGCCGTTGCGACCATCACGGCAGCGGCGGCTCGCAAAGAAAGCCGCGGTGCTCATGCTCACGAAGACTATCCTGAGCGCGATGATGAAAACTGGCGCAAGCACAGCCTTGCGTGGTTCGACGGGAACGAAGCGACGCTAAGCTATCGCGGTGTTCACCTGGATCCGCTGACCACACAAGATGAAGGTGGGATCGATTTGAAAAAAATCGCGCCCAAGGCACGGGTATATTGATACAATGATTGGGGCACCCCTATTGCAACGGATGATAAAGCAGGCTCGGCCGCAAGGACGAAACCGCTTTGTGGTGTCGGGGCAGACTTGGGGGTGCAATACTTACAGGACCGGATTAGGTCGAAAGCAGGCAGCATGAAACCACTGATTGCAATGTCCATATTTCTCGCTTTGACGGCTTGCGAACAAGCAACGCAACGGGTCGACGGGATGGCCCGCGAAGGGGCCAAGGGCGTCATCACTGAAACAATTGCAACCCGCTTTCCCCAGGTTCCAAAGGAACTGATCACCCCATTTACGAACTGTATCATTGATAATGCCGACGCGACCGAGGTGCGGGTTTTTGCCAAATCCGCAATTATCGGTGTCGACGATACGACGGTGGCCACGATCAGAAGTGTATTGGCACGCCCTGAGACAGTGCAATGTCTTTCGCAGTCATCGTTTGGGACATCAAGGATACCCATGTGATGGAGCATGCGCGTGGCGAACAGGCGGGATATGCATCGGTTGTGAACATGGCCACCTTGCGCGCACAATTTCGGCGTGGCGATCATGAAGAACGGGCCCGTATCAAGGCGATGCTAGGCCCGGTCGAGATTGAATTTGCCGATATTCGCATGGTCGTAGATCCGCGCGACAACTACACCGAGACATGTATTTGGTTGGACGGACACCCGCCCGAGATCAAATCGTTGGTTGCCTTGGTCGAATTGGTAGAAGATCGGAACACGCTGGTTCTGGATATTGGTGCCAATTGCGGGGTGTATTCCGTACCGCTCGGGCTTGCCTCTGGGGACGGGTCGCGGGTGGTTGCATTTGAACCAAACCCTACCATGATCGGAAGGTTGGGCCATAACATCGCGTTGAATAATTTGACCCATAAGGTTCGCATTGAAGGCTGTGCCTTGTCGGACCGGGATGGTGAGGCAATGTTGAATTTTCGCGGTCACAACTATGGACAGGCATCTTTGATACCGGTCAAAGGTCGCATGAATGCGGGTGGGGCGCTGGTACCCACGCGACCCTTGTCCGCCTTCACGAGCGCGGCGCGGCACCATGATTTCACTGTTCTTAAGATCGACGTAGAAGGTGCCGAAGAAGTCGTGCTGAACCCGATGCTTGACCAAGCAAAGGTCGGTGGTTGGCTGCCGGATGCTATGTTGGTCGAAGTGCGCCATTCGGATCAATGGGATACAGATTTATGTTCAAACATACTGAACAGCGGCTTTAGACAAACCATGCGAGCCGAAGGTAACGCGCTTTATATCAAACAACGATAAGCGCCAGAATAGAAACTAATTGGGCGCTTGCCCACCAAAACAGGAGAAGCGATATGGTTCAACTCACGCTCCCCAAGAATTCGCGAATGACCACCGGCAAGACATGGCCCAAGCCCGAAGGGGTGACCAACATCAAGCAATTCCAGATTTATCGCTGGAACCCGGATGACAATAAGAACCCGGCCATAGACACATATTTTGTCGATATTGACACCTGCGGCCCGATGATCTTGGACGCGCTGATCAAGATCAAAAACGAAATCGACCCAACCCTGACCTTCCGACGGTCCTGCCGCGAAGGCATTTGCGGGTCCTGCGCGATGAATATTGACGGCATCAATACACTGGCATGTACCTATGGCATCGAAGAGGTACAGGGCGCGGTCAAGATATACCCCCTGCCGCATATGCCGGTGGTCAAGGATCTGATCCCTGACCTAACTCACTTCTACGCGCAGCACGCGTCGATCCACCCTTGGCTTGAAACCAAGACATCCGCGCCTGCGAAAGAATGGAAGCAGTCGATTGATGACCGGGCCAAGCTGG
>DRFG01000123.1 GCA_011050655.1 Roseobacter sp. | reverse complement strand
GAATACACCTCTCGATGACACATGACGATGACAAGATCGTGCTCAGCGTCGCAGACACCGGGCATGGCATATCCGAGGAAGACGCTGGGCGCGTCTTTCAGCGGTTCCAGCAGGTTGACGGATCAATGACCCGGCAGAACGGTGGCCTTGGGCTGGGGCTCGCTATTTCACAACAACTTGCGGCACTTCACAATGGTAAGCTGTCTCTCGAAAGCACACTCGGTAAGGGGAGCACCTTCAGCATGTGCCTGCCTCGTCGCAAACAGTGCAGTAATGCAAACGCGAACTGAACCACTGTTTAACGGTTACCCATCTTCTCCTTCAAGAGATGTACCCTACCCCCATTCTATACTGTCCCCGAAGCTTCCTCCTCCACAAAAAAAGTTTACGGATGACGATTCGATATTCTTCGTCGTCAAATTTGACAAGCGCGCCATGCGCGGGCACCTCAGAGTTCCCAAACGCCCGGAGTGTATGGGCAGTTTGATTTCCCAACGATGAGTGTGGTCTGCCGGCTGCCTGGCAGGATCTGGGAACGCATGTTGTCTTTTAGGTATGAGACATCATCAAATTTTCGTCCACAGCCCCCGCGAGTTTCGCGGCGAGAGTGGCAGTCGGAATTCTATATTTTAAGCCATTGATTTTAAATGGAGGCGAGTAGGAGAATCGAACTCCTGTACACGGATTTGCAATCCGCTGCGTAACCACTCCGCCAACTCGCCTCTATCACGTGGCCGCGATAGGCGCACACCGATCAAAGCCTATGTGCGCTTCGGCTTATCCCGATTTTTAGAGGGATTGTCTAGCCCAGTTTGCGTCATTAGGGCGGCTTTATTTGTATGCCCCTGCTCCGCGTTGCTTACAGCGAAATTACCGGCCTATCGGCATTCTCAGGCGCGTCGAGCTGAAGGTGGTGATCTTCCAGGATCAAAATATTCTCGGAACCGATAATTGCGCTTTTCGTCTTGTAGCCAATTACGTCCTCGATTTCCATCTCCGGGTTTCGCGCCATCAAAATCGTTTCTTCTGATGAAAAATTGGTCAAGCCCCGGGCAAGCTCGTTACCGCCTTCGTCATACACATGCAGGACATCCCCCTTGGAAAATTCGCCCTGTATCGAAACAAGATCGCTGCGTAGCAGGCCGCGCTCTTTCTTGGAAATCGGATCCACGGCTGCATTCGAAACCACCAATGTACCCGCCACTTGCAAACGGTTGCTAAGCCAGATCATCAAAGGCGATGCGGCTTTACCGGTGGCCAAACAACGGGTGTGACGGCGTTCGCGATTCAGTACTGATGAAACCGGGCGTTCAATTATGCCTTCGGCGATGATCGTTTCGACCCCCGCGTTTTGTGCCATGTTAGCCGCAAGCATCTTGGTTAACATGCCGCCGGAACCCAGCTCACTAATACTTTTGGTGGATTCCAGATGCTCGGTCACGTCTTCGATTTCGTCGATGAACTGAGCGCCCTCTTCGGACGGATCACGATCATACAGCCCCTCTACACTGGTCAGGATGATCAGGTGGTCTGCTTCGACCATCTGCGCGACTTTGGCTGACAGGCGGTCATTGTCGCCCACTTTGAGATCCCTTGTAGCAACTGAATCGTTCTCGTTAATGATTGGAAGAATGTCATTCTCGAAGAGACGCAGCATGGTATTCTTGATGTTCAGAAAGCGCCGGCGTTCCTCCATATCTTCAACGGTCACCAGCATCTGCGCAACCTCTACGCCGAACTCTGAGGCGACCTGACGATAGGCGTTCATCAAAAGCGGCTGACCGCAAGCTGCGGCAGCCTGTTTGTCAAGCAGGCCCGCGTCTTCGGGACGTTTACCGATCATGTTCAAACCAAGTGCCACGGACCCCGAAGAGGTCAGGATGATTTCGCAGCCTTGACTTTGCAAATCGGCCAAATCGGACATCAACCCGTTCATAAAGGCATAACGCAAGGTCAGTTTTTCTTCATTCGCCAAAAGGCTGGAGCCGATTTTGACAACGATACGTTTCTTTTTGGACACGACGAATGGTGCTCCGTTTTTTGTTTAATTTCAACACTGGCGCACTTTCGACCATACATGCCGCAGCGCAGAGAAAAGTTTGATTCGATGGTGTATAACACGTGGACAAGACCGGATTGCAACCGGCTAACCAATTACGTACGGGTTCATGCCACCCCATTAGCTTGTTTGAAGCTGTTCCAATGCCTTTCGGATACGATCAGGAACTGCGGTCGGGCGATGCCCACTTCTTTCTACATAAACATGAACGAAAAAACCTTCCGCCGACGCGTATTCGTCATCGTTGCGAAACAGCCCCAGCTCCATGCGAACCGAGCTTTTGCCCAGATGCGCAACCCTTATTCCTGCCGTCACGCGATCGGGAAACTGCATTTCGCCAAAATAACGGCATCCTGTTTCGACCACGAGGCCAAATGCAGGGCTTGCCAACGGATCAAGCAAGCCGCGTTCGATCAGCCACCCATTCACCGCAGTATCAAACAGCGCATAATGCACGACATTATTCATGTGGCCGTATGTGTCGTTATCGTTCCATCGGGTTTGCAGCGGATAAAACTCAGCGAAATCAGCGCGTTTAGGGGCTGTGGGGCGGTCAGTCATTACCAGGCAGCCGTATAGATCATGCGGGCATCGTCTTGCGTCACCTCTCTCGGGTTGTTCACCAACAGCCGCGTCTGAAGCATCGCGTCGGCGGCCATTTTATCAATCGCCGACTTCGGAATATCGACGTCACGCAATCGCGTTTGCAAACCCACCCGCTTTGCCAGATCGGCTAACGCGTCGATAAATGCCGCAGTGCGCGCCTGAGTACCCGCTATTTCGGCAAGATGCGGGAAAGCATCGCCTGCAATTTCGGCGTAAAGCGAACCTGCATCGGGCGCGTTGAACCGCAGCACATGTGGCAGGACCAACGCGTTGGACAGGCCGTGCGGAATATGGAATGTGCCGCCGATCGGATAGGCCAGCGCATGAACCGCCGCGACAGGCGAATTAGCAAACGCCTGCCCCGCCAGCATCGACCCCAGCAGCATAGCGCCGCGTGCTTCAATATCAGATCCGTCTGCTATGACCGCTTCGATATTGGCCCCTAAAAGACGTAGCGCCTCGCGCGCAAGCAGTTTCGAAATCGGATTGTTGTTCGCATTTTTCGAAGCATATGCCTCGATCGCATGTACCATAGCATCTATCCCCGTCGCGGCGGTGATGTGTGCAGGCAAACCCAGCGTCAATTCGGCGTCCAAAATCGCCATATCGGGCAAGATCACGGGCGAAGACACCCCGCGTTTTTCCTCGGCCCCTACGGTTATGATCGACACCGGTGTAACTTCCGAGCCGGTACCCGCGGTCGTGGGGATCAATACCAGCGGCAAACGTGGGCCCTTTGCCTGGCCCACCCCCCACGCCCTGTCCAGGTCTGCGTCCGAGCCAAGCAAGAGTGCAGCCAACTTAGCCACATCCTGAGAAGATCCGCCACCAAATCCGATAACGCTGGTCACGCCCGCCGCCCTGCCTGTTTCGACCGCTTTCATCAGTGTTTCGCGCGAGGGGTCCGCTTCGACCTCATCAAAAATAACGACCGTATGTCCAGTCGCCTCTAGGCTCGAAACAGTAGCGTCAACCAGCCCCAGCTTGCGCAGCCCGGAATCAGTAACCAGCAAGCATACAGCTCCTAACAAGCTCCCGGCCAGTTCGGATAAGCGTTGCGCTGCTCCATTTTCAAAAACAACAGATTTCGTAGTGTTAAAGATAAATGGAGACACGATAAAAGCCTTTCATGGAACAATTGAACCTCGTAGACGATGCAAGGTAATCCCCATTAAAGGCAATTCCCAACCTGCCGCCTAGTCTAATCTGGATTTTTGCTCAGTCGTAGTGGGACCTTGATGTTTAAAGGTTTGATGAACTGAGACGATCGGTGGCAAAATGTTAAGGGACTTGTGCATGTGGTCATTGCATGTGCTCGTGCAGCTTCGATAAGGTTAAATCTGCGCAAATGCTATACAATGTACGATAAGGATAAATCAGCCACATAAAATACTAGTTTAATGCCCTTAATATATTACAATAAGACAATATACGCTCACGGTAAAACTGAGGTACCCAAAGCCGGTCATACTGAAATTATCTAGTAAAAATATGTTGTTGCGACGCTATCCACATGCATGGCGACCACCGCAATAACAGCATGATAATTTTAGTGTGTTAGGGCAGTTTCCGCACTTCGGTTGGTTGATGGCGCAGATAATCCATCACTGCCGCTCTCACGGATTGGTCGCCTCGGTCTCGAGAGGCATAGATCACATCGCGAACTTCCCCGAGATGTG
>DRFG01000122.1 GCA_011050655.1 Roseobacter sp. | reverse complement strand
GTGTCATGGGAACCTCCTGTTTGACGATTGAGAAGGTCCCAATCATCAAGCAAGAGCCCCAAAACACGAAAACAACGTCAAATCAGTAAGTAGAACGACCGCAACAAGCGCCAGTGCCGCGCGAGCGGCTTAGTCCTCGAGCCCAGAGTGAGCGATGCTGCGCGCTCCACCAATGTCAGTTTTGGTGGTGATCGGCGAAATTGTGTATTTTTGGAAGCACCGCCAAAAGCTCTACAAAGTGTTCGCGGTGCGCGGTATCACGGGAACCCCGCACGCATGTATGCGATGATTTTCCAGATTTCTTCTTCAGTCAGCGCTTCCCTGAAGGCTGGCATTTCTGTTCCGAAGCGCTGACCGCCCTCAGAAATTGCCCAGAGCAGATACTCGTCTCCCGACATCGGCATCTGAACAAACCATCTAAGGAGAGCCGGAGAAGGCACGAGAGACCGACCGGCCTCACCATCCCCGAGACCCTCGGCTCCATGACAACTTGCGCAGTTCGCTGTGTATAGCGTCTGGCCTTCCGCGATAACTTCAGGCGTCGCGCGAATAGTGCTCCGAGCGCCCCGATAAGCTGCGGGCACGCACTCGTTCATGTAAGTCCAATGTCGTTGCATGCGCTGTTGCTGGCCCGGACCCATGTTGCCGTGTCCCCAGCCAGGCATGCGTTCAGACCACATGTGGTTCGGTCCCATTGGCCCGTGACCCCACCCAATCGCCTCGCTGCTGCTGTGCGAAGGCTACAGTAGCAGAGATCATACACACCGCAACCATACCAAAATAGCGTGATTTATGCTGCTTCATAGTCTTCTCCTTATGGTTTCCGATCAATGAAATTGCCGTCAGGCTGCTTCGTAACTCGTGAACACTTCGGTGTTACCGTCGCGCCGGATCAGAAATACATCGTAGGCTTCACGCTGATCTTCTGGCCCCATTCCGTGTGATCCATAGGGCATGCCGGGAACGGCGAGACCGACTGCGTCTCGGCGTTCGTCCAGAAGGCGACGAATGTCTGCTGCGGGCACATGGCCCTCGATCATATAGCCTTCGATCTCGCCTGTGTGGCACGATATCATCTCTTGGGGGATGCCATTGTCCAACTTGTGTCGGACCAGCAGTGTTCCAAAGCTGCGCTCCTCGGTCACACGGAAGCCTTCAGCCCGAAGAATATCAGCCCAAACCCGGCAACAGCTGCAATTCGGGTCCTTAAGAACGTGGATCGACGGAGCTCCCTGCGCAATCGCGGCGAAGGGTGCAATGCTGGTAAGACCTACAGCGGCTATAATAATTTGACGGCGCGTTACATCAATATCAGTCGTCCTTTAGCTCTGTCCTAGTCTATTTCATCGCTTAGTGGCTGCTTATCTCCCGCGATAGTTGTCGCAGGCCTCAACGCCCCCTGCGACCACATCGAGAAGTGCGTCCACATCGCTCAACAGCGTTGCGATACGTGCGCTACTGATACGGTAGCGGATGAAGCGCCCATCTCGGTCGCTGTTAACTAGCCCGCACTCCAACAAGCATCGCAAGTGGTTGGATACGTTTGGTTGTGATAGTCCCGTACGCTCGACGAGTTCGTGAACAACCAGCGGCTCCCCGCACAGCGCGCCGAGAATAGACAAGCGGCTTGGGTCGGCAAAGCCGCGAAATAGTTTTGCTCGTTGTTCAATGGTACCGACCTTGCGGTCCACAACGATCTGCGTCATATCATTGCTCACTGATATATTATCCTTTGATCCACTTTAGCAGGAGAACTGCGATCATGGCCAACGCAGAAAGCGCGATAGCAGATATCCCATCCTTTCGTTACCGCGTTTCCGGCATGGATTGCGCCAAGGATGCCGCCCAGATCGAGCGGGCGGCGCAATCTGCGGGTATCGCGCCTGACGCCGTGAAAGTGTCTACTGCAACGCACATAATGACTTTGACAGCTCCCGAAGCGCGCTTGCCGGAAATTGAAAAAGCCGTCGAGACAACAGGGTATGGGTTTGACCGCATCGAGAGCGACGAAGATATTCAGCAAGGTACGGCCCATCAGGACCCTGGCTATCGCCGCGCGCTCTGGATCGTTGTGATCCTGAATGTTGGTTATGGCGTTCTTGAAATGATCGGCGGGTTCATTGCCGGGTCACAGGCCGTGAAGGCCGACGCGCTGGATTTTATTGGTGATGGCGCGATCACCTTCCTCGGCCTGCTGGCCATCGGTTGGAGTCTTCTCTGGCGGGCGCGGTCGGCCCTGATCCAGGGCATCTTCCTTGCCCTGCTTGGTCTTGGCGTCTTTGGGACAACCATCATGCGGGCATTCGAGCCGACAACCCCAGACGCCACGCTGATGGGGCTTCTGGGCCTGATTGCTCTTGTGATCAATGTCATCTCCGTGCTGCCGTTGCTGCAGTACCGGAAGGGGGACGCGAACATGCGTGCCGTCTGGCTGTTCTCGCGCAACGACGCCATTGGCAATGCGGCAGTCGTTGTCGCGGCCGGTCTGGTGGTTTGGCTGGGTAGCGCGTGGCCCGACCTCATTGTCGCCTTCGGCATCGCCGGGTTATTCCTGCATTCTTCCTGGTCGATCATCCGCGACGCGCGGGCCGATCTGAAGGCGGCGGCATGAACAACCGCGTTCTGGGTGGGCTCTGTGCGATTGCAGCTTTCGGTCTCGATCAGGGCACCAAGGCGCTTGCCCTGAACACCCCGGCGCTTGAACATGGGGTCGAGGTTCTGCCCTTTCTCAATCTCGTTCGTGTTCTGAACGATGGCGTCAGCTTCGGTATGCTCGGCGGGGTCGTACCCTGGTGGGGTCTGGTCGCACTTGCTGCCGTGGTCGTGGCATGGCTGCTGATCTGGCTGTGGAAGGCTCCGGACAGGCTGACAGGTGCGGCGCTCGGTCTGATCATCGGAGGCGCGCTTGGCAATATCCTTGATCGTCTGCGCTATCAGGCGGTCCCTGACTTTCTGGATTTTCATTTCGGAACATACCACTGGCCGTCCTTCAACCTCGCTGACGTGGCGATTTTCTGTGGGGTGGCACTGCTGTTCTGGGACGGCTTTCGCGCGACGAAAGGTAAGCCGGGACATCAGGTACAAGACCAACGCGAGGGAAATATCACGGGGAGATAAACGATGTCCGGCATACCATCCGCAAAGGGCTTCGACAGCACGTTCGCCCAACTGCGCAACCCAAGGCCCGCACAAGACATGCCATCCAAAAGGAGAAATGCGATGCACATAACGCGCCGCCAAATTTTGACCGCCGTCGCTGGCATTGCCAGCGCCGCGCCGCTTGCGGCATTTGCGCAAGTTGCACCAACAATCCACGTTCTCAAAGACCCTAATTGCGGCTGCTGTCGCGCCTGGGTCGCCATTCTTAGGCAGGAGGGCTTTCGCGTCACCGAGGAGCGGAGCTTTGGGACTCTTATGATGCGTCACAAGCTGGACAACGGCATCCCGCAAAGAATGATATCGTGCCACACGGGCGAGATTGAGGGTTACATGATCGAAGGGCACGTGCCGGTCGCCGACATCCGCCGCCTGTTGGCTGAACGGCCAGATGCTGTCGGTCTCGCTGTTCCTGGCATGCCCTATGGGTCGCCTGGAATGGGCCCAGAAGATCAGCGTGAAGCTTATGATGTGTTCTTGATCCGCCGGGATGGTAGCAGCGAGGTCTTTACGAGCTATCCCGCAGCTTAGAACTCGAATGAACTCTGGGCCAGAGGCTTTATGAGAAATGACCGTTTTGATTGTGTCCTTCTGATGGAACTTATCCAAAAACGGTGATGCACGTTCCGATCTGAAGGCGGCGGCATGAACAGCCACATTCTGGGTGGGTTCCGCGCAACGGAAGACACACCGGAAAAGCCCGAACAAAGGCCACCGCAAGGGGAATATCAAGGCAGATAACAGCTAACAGGCAAAGTATTTTGGGAAAGGACTAGGCTTGAGATTTTTGGATTGGATTGACCTTGGCATTCGCGGCATCGGCGTCGTGACTGCGTGGCTGACAGTTGTTTCGATTGCTGCTTATGGCGCGCTTCAGATGCTGGATCGCAAGCTACAACTTGGCGTGTCGAGCTATTTGCCGGACCTGTCCACGTCACTGCTGTTCATCCTAATTTTCTTGACCTTTGGGTATACCTATCTGCGCGACGGTCACGTGCGCGTTGATGTTCTTCGCAGACATTGGTCCGCCCGCCGCATTGCTTGGATCGAACTGATTGGCGGCCTTTTTGTCCTTCTGCCGCTCGCCGCCATCCTGACCTACTACGGATGGGACGGCCTGATGCGCACCACAAAATACGCCGAGACCCAAGTGTGGGCACAACGCATAGCGGGGGTCATAGGCCCCATCTTGCTGGCTTTTGCGGGGATGATCGTCGCCCTTCGCAACATCGGCTTTCTGGCAGGGAGACGTGCGCAAGGCGCACCGGACCAAGCAAGCGGCCTGCACAATGGTGAATGAGGTCCTCACGGTTGCCATGCTTGTCGTGATGGCGATTGGGGTTTTCAGTGGCTTTCCGGTGGCGCTGGTGCTCGCGGGGACAGGCTTCTTGGGGTTTGTCGCTGCGGTTTGGGTG
>DRFG01000121.1 GCA_011050655.1 Roseobacter sp. | reverse complement strand
TTTTCCACCCCGGCTGTGCGGATGTCTCTTTGTGCGGTGACTTGAATATCAGCTGCGCCCGCTGCCGCGGCGTCAGCTTGGGCCTTGCTGCGCAGCGCCTGTTCCAGCAACGCCAAGGCACTGTTCTGGTCTGAAAAATCCTGGGGACCGCTAACAAGGTGAACACGAAATTTACCTTCGGCGGGTGAGGTTACAGTTCCACTTTCCCGCATCGTAACCCGCCCGACGACCGCACCGATTGCATTTGCCACTCCTGCGTGCTCAGGCAAAATCATCTCAGCCCCCAAAACCTTTCCAACTGCTGGATAATATGCAGCAGCGGATGCCCCCAAACCGATCACAGGCAGGTTTAACGCCGCGTCAATTTTCAGTAGCCCGCGATGATGCCCTAGCCCCCGTTGCAATAGGACATGCCGTGCCAAGACATCGGGGCTGCCGTCAAAGGCGGGATTTTCCTCAGCGAATACGGTTTCCAATAAGGCCAGTGAGGTCTGTTCTGTTAACTGATCGATAATGATCTGCGCCATCTTGTCAGGGTCCGGTGCCAACATCTCTCCGGCCCCTGTTCTTCTGCGCCCCAACAACTTTAGTGCTTTTACCGATGCTTCGGCATCCCAAGCGTCCAGACGGCCCAGCGCGTGGCTTGCGTCGGAGGGAGTCACACCCGCAACCTGCGCCAGCCCTCTTTCGACCAGACGTTTCAATGCGCCTGTCTCCATTCGGGTACGCAAGATATTGCCCAGCGGATGTACACTATCGCCTATTCGGTCCAGCAACACTATTTCACGCGGTCCGACACCCTCGCGCGTTTGACCCGGCACTGCGCGCACGAAACGTCCGTCAAATTCTCCCGGCGTCGCATTGCGAAGCTGTGCGTCAAGCGCATTATGAACAACCTCAGGGGCGTCGATGGCGATAAGAGAAACGGGCAACAGGCGCTTTGGCCCCAATGTCACCCCGCCTTGCAGCCCTTCTGTCCGAAAATGCACCTCGCTGTCGCCCCCCAGGCCAGTGGTGCGCATCGCAACGGCTTCGACCATTGTGCGATAGATACCAACCTGTGCGCCCGCCGGGTCAATCGTGGGGCGACCGTCACGTAACAGTGCCACATCTGTGGTGGTACCACCTATATCACTGACCAACGCATGATCGGCCCCGGTCATCCAACGTGCACCCACGATCGATGCCGCAGGTCCGCTCAAAATAGTTTCTATTGGGCGTTCGCGGGCCTGCGATGCGGAAATCAACGCACCATCACCTCGAACCACCATCAGCGGGGCTGTCACACCAATTTCAACAAGTATTTCTTGGGCACGCCCGATCAAGCGGTCTATCATTCCGATCAGCCGCGCATTCAGCACCGCAGTCAGCGCCCGCTTAGGGCCATTCAACTTGGCAGATAGCTGATGTGACGCAGACACCGGGCGGCCGGTAACCTGCGTGACCAATTCGGCGGCGCGCAGTTCATGCGTCGGGTTACGGGTGGCGAAATGGCCAGCGATGGCAAAGCTGCTCACCTGAGACTTATGGGTCTCCAGAAAGGTTATCAGGCTCTCTTCATCTAATGCCTGCGCTTCGCCACCGGCATGGTTATGGCCACCCTCCAATAATAGGCAAGGGTCACCCTTCAGCGCATCAGCCAGTCCGTGGGTTTGCAGATCACGTTCTTTAAAACCGATATAGATCAGCGCTATACGACCCCCTTGCCCCTCGACTAATGCATTCGTTGCGAGCGTGGTGGATAGTGACGCCAGCGACACCTGCGCGGCTTCAATGCCTGCTTGGGCCAATACGGAACGCACGGCATTGCCTACACCAATGGCAAGATCGGCCCGCGTGGTCAAAGCCTTGGCTGACGCAACAATGACGGTTTCGTCACGGATCAAAACGGCATCCGTATAAGTGCCGCCCGTATCAACTCCCAGCAGGTACGCCATCGACTTTTCCTTAATCAGCTTCCAGTTGGTTTAGAGAATAAACCGAAACGGTCCAGCCCGTTTGCGTCATTTCCCTGCCAATCGTCCGATAGCCCACTGCGCAGCCTCGACGATAGTGGCGTCCGGGTCGTCCACAAGACCCTGCGCCACCGATATCAGGTCAGTCTGGCCCGAATTACCAATTGCATAAAGCACGTTGCGGATGAACCGGTCACGCCCGATCCTTTTGATCGGAGAGCCGCTGAACCGGGCACGAAAAGCGGCGTCGTCCAAGGTTGCAAGTTCGGCCAAGGGCGGCGACCCTACGCCACCATGATAGCGCATGTCGCTGGCCTGCACCGCGAATTTGTTCCAAGGGCACGCCGCGAGGCAATCGTCGCAGCCGTAAATTCGATTGCCCAACTTCAACCGCAGTTCCTCTTTGATCGGGCCACTGTGTTCGATAGTCAGATAGGATATGCAGCGCCGTGCATCTAGCTTGTATGGTGCCGGAAAAGCATCTGTCGGGCACGCCTCAAGGCATGACCGACAGCTACCGCAGTGGTCTTTTTCTGCGCCGTCCACATCTAGATCCAAGGTTGTAAAGATAGCGCCCAGAAAGGCCCAGTTGCCCCAGTCACGGCTGACCAGATTTGTGTGTTTGCCCTGCCACCCCAAACCTGCCGCTTGGCCCAATGCTTTTTCGGGCACGGGCGCGGTGTCGACGAACACTTTCACCTCGCATGGTTGCTGTTCGATCAACCACCGCGCCAGCCGCTTCAGGCGCTTTTTTACGATATCATGGTAATCACGTCCCTGCGCGTAAACAGAGACTGCCGCATTTTCCGTGTCGTTCAAGACCGATGTCGGATCATAAAACGGGGTATAGCTTTCAGCCAGCATGATCACGGATTTAGCTTCGGGCCAAAGCGCTGCGGGGTCGCTACGCCACGCCATACGGTCCGCCATCCAATTCATTTGCCCGTGATACCCAGCTTCAATGAACGCCTCGAGCCGTGCTGGCACGTCGGGCACATCCCAGGGTCTGCACACACGGCAAGAAACAAACCCCTCGATCAATGCTTGAGAAACCAAACGATCCTTAAGACCGACCGTATCCAAGGTGTTATTCAAACAGGGCCAGCCGCGACCAAATCAAAAATCAAGGTCATTGTAATGTTTCGGAGGGGGAAAACCCGGGACCTGATCAGCAAGCAGCGACCGGAAAGCCGGGCGCGACTTGATTTTGGCGTACCAATCCTTGACCACATCAGACCGGTTCCAATCCACGTCTGAAATGTAATCGAGCGATGATAGGTGCGCCGCAGCCGCAAAATCCGCCAACGTCATCACGTCACCAGCTAACCAGCGGCGGTGGTCCAGCAACCAAGCCATGTAATCAATGTGATATTTGATCGCCTTGGCACCGTCCTTTACATTTCTGCTGTCGGGGAAGCCCTGCTTCATCACTTTCTTGTTGACCCGCTCGTAGAGCAACTTTGATGTTACCTCATCGTGAAACTTGTCGTCAAACCAGCTCACCAAGCGTCGTACTTCCAACCGCTGCACCGGGTCGGATGGCATCAGCGCAGGTTCGGGGCGAGTTTCTTCGATATATTCACAGATGGCCGCGCTTTCGGACATTATAAACCCGTCAAGCTGCAACACCGGTACTTTACCCGCAGGGTTGCGGCGCATGAAGTCCGGGTCTTGTTCCCAATACCTTTCCTCTACGCGCTCTACCTCGATCTTTTTTTCTGCAAGGCTTAGCCGGACCTTACGGCAAAACGGCGATAGGGGGACATGATACAAGCGGGCCATAAAACGGGTTCCGGTACTGAAAAGAGATATACAACCCTCATGCCCTTGTTGGGTAGGATTTTCAACTCTCGAAACATGAGGACCGGCCATCCTTGCTGATTGTTGCCGCCCCATCGCGTATCTGTGCGCTTCGGCGTCGTACTGAAGCCGAAGGGCGCGATGCCGACCGTGTTTTGGGCGATGGCAGGATCGCGGCCAATTGCGCCGCCTGAACTTCAGATAATTCTGCGGGGATCACACCAAAGTAGTGCTGAGCAGCGGCATCTATGCCGAATACGCCCTCGCCGAACTCGGCAACGTTCAAATACACCTCGATGATGCGGCGCTTGGTCCAGATTGCTTCGACTACCGGTGTGAGAGCAGCCTCAAGAGCCTTGCGTACCCAGGTGCGACCCTGCCAGAGGTATACGTTTTTAACGACTTGCTGGCTTAGTGTCGAAGCACCCCGGTTTGACCCTTGGGCGATCGCCTTTTTTATCGCCGCCAGGTCAAAGCCCCAGTGTTCGCAGAAATTGGCATCCTCCGCAGCGACAACTGATCTCGCCACCACCGGCGCGACGTGTTCAAGCGCTATCCACTGCTGATTCACGCCACCCAACCTGCGACTTTCGCTGAACATGTATGGGGTGGTGGGGGGGTTGAGCATGGTGAAAAGCAAGATCATGACCAGAAGCAGACCAGCAACAGCGATAAAGCCTTTGATCAGGCCGCCAATCACCCGGCGTTTGATACTGCGCCGTTGAACGGGGGGTGTCTTTTTCTTTTTGGGTGATGCGCGCTTTGCCATAGCCCCCTTCTTAGCGTTCGGAGCATTCAATGTGAACGGTCGTCTCGGGCGGAAATCGCTTTTGCCAGATAGGTCCCGATGATCTTCGAGGCTTTGGCAGAAGGATGAGTATTATCGCTTGCGAACAGTGTGGGATCCGTTTGATCGATCACATTTTCAGCGTCAAGAAACGTGACTCCGGTTGTGTGAGCCGCATAGCGTGCGATGCGGCGCTCCATCAGCACCAAATCGTCGCGGCAGCCTTCGAATGATCCTTTTCCGTTGCCGGCATAATAGCCCATCCAAAGCACCTGCGCACCGGACCCACGCAGTTTCCTGATAAATCTGGGAATGTCGCCGCTTTGCTCATCTGCGGCGATCAATTTGTCCACGATCGAGGTGCACGCAGCACATTTACAATCGCTAAAACCAAGATCATTGGCCCCACCATCCAGCACCACCCAGTTCCAGGTACCGCCTGGATACTGCTGTTGGATATCAAACCCGAGGGCGGAAAACAGCGCGTTGTCATTGCTGAACTTGGCACCGGGAACAGATTTATCCACGACTTTGCGGTTAAGAACCTGCCCCATTACATCACCAATGGATTTATTGGCAGAGCCATTCCACGCCATAACGGAATCGCCAATTACCAAAATATCGCCCCCACCCTTTGGCACTGTGTCAGTACAGCCGGCAACCACCAACCCGGCAAGCAGTATCACAAAGAGGCGGGCCCGAAGCGCAACGTTTTTTATCATACTCTGATTATAGAGCGCGAAAGCACTCGGTAAAGATCATTTGGCGGACATGTTAAAGGATAAGGGGCGCAGCATGCGTGCCTGCGCCCCTTACAATTTCGCCTTACTCCGCAGGAATAGCCTTTTGTTCGTGGCTTAGCGGGGCCGGAATATGGATCAACATTTCCTTCGGACAAATCTGTAGGAAATTACCCTTTTCGATGTCCCAATGCTGCAAGATATCTTCGGCTTTGCGACTTCCGGTTTCCTTCAGATGCCGTTCAATCAACCCCTTGAGCTGGTCATTCCAATGATCGACAGTAACAGGGCACGTCACCAGTGTTTCGCGGTTGAGCATTTTATCTGCCTTACCTTGCGGATCGTACAGATATGCCATGCCACCGGTCATCCCCGCGCCAAAGTTTGCACCGATATCGCCAAGGATAACGGCAACGCCGCCTGTCATATATTCACAGCCGTTGCTACCGCAGCCCTCAATCACCACATAGGCCCCCGAATTGCGCACCGCAAAGCGTTCTCCGGCACGGCCTGCCGCGAACAAGAACCCCTTGGTCGCACCGTACAGAACCGTGTTGCCGATAATCGTGTTCTCGGATGCCACGATCGTGCTGGCCATCGGAGGACGCACCACAATGGTACCGCCAGATAGCCCCTTACCTACATAGTCATTGGCATCGCCCGACACTTCCAGTTTCAAACCCGGAGCGGCGAAAGCCCCCAGCGATTGCCCGGCTGACCCGCTCAGCTTTACGGTCAGGTGATCGGCTTGCAACTGGTTGTTCATGCCAAACCGGCTGATGATATGGCTAGAGGTTCGCGTGCCAACGGTACGGTGCGTATTTTGCACCGCATAGCTTAGCTGCATTTTCTCGCCATCCTCTAGGAATCGTGCAGCATCGCGCACGATTTCGGCGTCAAGCGTGTCCAAAACAGGGTTACGCGGCTTGTTACGGTCATAGACGATATCTGCTGCGCCATCTACGGTGATCAACAGCGGGTTAAGATCCAGATCATCAAGATGCGCCGAACCCCGGCTGACCTGTGCCAGCAAATCGGCCCGACCAATCACGTCATCCAAGCTACGCGCCCCGATTGAGGCCAGCAATTCACGTACTTCGGTGGCGTAGAAGGTGATCAGGTTAACGACCTTATCCGCATTTCCGGTGAACTTGTCACGCAGCGCTTCGTCTTGGGTGCAGACGCCAACGGGACAGGTGTTGGACTGGCACTGGCGCACCATGATACAGCCCATCGCGATCAGCGCGGCAGTACCGATGCCGTATTCTTCGGCCCCCATCATCGCCGCCATTACAATATCGCGGCCCGTGCGCAAACCGCCATCGGTTCGCAAGGTTACACGGTCGCGCAGGTTGTTCATCGATAAGACCTGATGCGCTTCGGTCAGACCCATTTCCCACGGCAGACCTGCATATTTGATCGAAGTCGCAGGCGATGCACCGGTGCCGCCATTGTGGCCCGAGATCAAGATGATGTCTGCTTTTGCCTTGGCCACACCTGCCGCAATCGTGCCAACGCCCGATGACGCCACCAGTTTCACGGTTACCTTGCAACGCGGGTTGATCTGCTTGAGGTCATAGATCAACTGCGCAAGGTCTTCGATCGAATAGATGTCATGGTGCGGCGGCGGCGAGATCAGCGTCACACCTTTGGTCGAATGCCGCAGACGAGCAATAAGGTCCGTTACCTTCATACCGGGCAGCTGGCCGCCCTCGCCGGGCTTGGCACCTTGGGCGACTTTGATTTCAAGCTCTTCGCACTGGTTTAGATATTCGGCGGTCACACCGAAACGGCCCGACGCGACCTGCTTGATCTTGGCCGACGGGTTATCCCCGTTCGATTCAGGAACAAAATGCGCCGGATCTTCGCCGCCTTCACCAGAGTCTGACTTGGCCCCGATACGGTTCATCGCGACGTTAAGTGTCTTATGGGCTTCGGGCGACAAGGCCCCAAGCGACATACCGGGCGTCACGAAGCGCTTGCGGATCGACGTGATGGATTCGACTTCTTCGATTGGGACAGGTGCCCCGAGCGGCTTGATGTCTAGCAAATCGCGCAGATGGATCGGCGGGTTGCTTTGCATCTTGGCGCTATATTGCTTCCACATCTGGTACGATGCGTTGTTACACGCCATTTGCAGCATGTGCATCGACGACGCTTCCCAAGCGTGCGTTTCGCCAGAGTGGCGTGCTTTGTAGAAACCACCGATAGGCAGCACAGTGCCGTCACCCTTCCAACCGCGATCATGGACCGCTTCAGCCTTGCGCTGAATGCCGGTGACGCCGATACCGCTGATCCGACTGGTCATGCCGGGGAAATATTCGGCACACATTGCACGGCTCAGGCCCACGGCCTCAAAGTTCAAGCCACCACGATAGGACGATATAACGCTGATCCCCATCTTTGCCATGATCTTGAGAAGACCTTGGTCGATCGCTTCACGGTAGCGGGCCATCGCTGTGGTGAGGTTTACATCCAGCAAGCCGCGTTCAATACGGTCAGCCAATGAATCTTCGGCGAGATAGGCGTTCACAACAGTCGCACCGCAGCCGATCAAGACGGCGAAGTAATGCGGGTCGACACATTCCGCCGACCTCACGTTCAGCGAAGTAAACGTCCGCAGGCCTTTGCGGGTCAACTGGCTATGTACTGCCGAGGTCGCCAAGATCATCGGCATAGCAACGCGGCCATCGCCGGAAAACTGGTCTGTCAGTACGATATGTCCGGCACCCGACCGCACGGCATCTTCGGCCTCTTCACGGATACGGCGCAGGCTTTCGCTTAGGCTCGTCCCACCAGGTGCAAAGGTGCAGTCGATGGTAACCGAGTCTGCGTTAAAAACACCCATCAACTGATCGAATTGCGCATTCGCAAGAAACGGGCTGTCCAACACCAAAATCTCGGTTTGGGCGCTGGATTCGTCCAAGACGTTCTTTAGGTTACCGAACCGTGTTTTCAGGCTCATCACGCGGAATTCGCGCAGGCTGTCGATTGGAGGGTTGGTAACCTGGCTGAAGTTCTGGCGGAAGAAATGGCTAAGCGGGCGGTACTGGTTCGACAACACCGCCGACGGGGTATCGTCGCCCATTGACGCCAGAGGTTCTTTGCCGTCTTCGGCCATAGGGGCGAGAATCTGTTCCAAATCCTCGACGGTATATCCAGCGGCGATCTGACGTCGGCGCAGATCGTTACCACTGAAAAGCGGCTTTTCGTCGATGTCGCTCAGCGCTTCGTCAAGTTCATTGATCTTGCCGACCCATTCACCAAACGGGCGAGAAGCGGCCAGCTTGTCCTTGATCTCGGTGTCACCGAACATCTTGCCTTCTTCGATGTCCACTGCCAGCAATTGACCAGGTCCAAGCGCACCTTTGCGTACGACGTTCGCCTCGTCCTGTGGCACCATTCCTGCCTCAGAGCCGGCGATCAGCATGCCGTCGGCGGTGACGACATAGCGCATGGGCCGCAGGCCATTGCGGTCGAGCCCAGCGCATACCCAGCGACCATCGGTCATTGCCAAGGCGGCAGGGCCGTCCCACGGTTCCATCACCGAGTTGCAGTAGGAATACATGTCGCGCCACGCTTCGGGCAGTTCGACTGCTTGCTTTGACCAGCTTTCGGGTACCAGCATGGTTTTCGCCATGGGCGCATTGCGACCGGCACGAACCAACACCTCGAACACTGCATCCAACGCAGCAGAGTCCGACGAACCCGCCGCGACGATAGGCTTGATGTCTTCTGCCATGTCACCAAAAGTACCCGACGCCATGCGGATCTCATGGGACTTCATCCAGTTAAGGTTGCCCTTAAGGGTGTTGATCTCACCGTTGTGAGCCAGCATGCGGAAAGGCTGCGCCAACCACCACTGGGGGAAGGTGTTGGTCGAATAGCGCTGGTGATAGATCGCAAACGCTGATTCAAAGCGTTCGTCCATCAGGTCGGGGTAAAAGTTGGCCACGTCCTGAGCCAGCATCATACCTTTGTAGATGATCGACCGACACGACATCGACGCGATGTAGAGCGTCGGCACCTGCGCAGCCAGCGCCGCTTTCTCGATGCGGCGGCGGATAACGTAAAGCTCGCGTTCAAAGGTTTCTTCATCAACGCCCTTAGCGTTCGAAATCAGGATCTGTTCAATCTCAGGACGTGTGGCATTCGCCTTTTCACCCAGAACCGAAATATCCACCGGGACGTGGCGCCAGCCATAGATATAGTACCCCATACGGAGCACTTCGGTTTCGACGATGGTGCGGCAGGTTTCCTGCGCGGCAAAGTTCGTCCGGGGAAGAAACACCTGACCCACTGCAATCAGTTCATTCTGACGCGGGCTATGACCGGTGCGGCGCACTTGATCGTAAAAGAAGTTCACAGGGATCTGAAGGTGGATACCAGCACCGTCGCCGGTCTTGCCATCCGCATCCACGGCCCCTCGGTGCCAAATCGCTTTCAGCGCCTTGATGCCGTTATCCACTACATCCCGGCTTCTTGAACCGTTAATACTCACCACAAGGCCAACACCGCAGGACGAATGCTCTTCCTCTTCGGCATACAGACCATTTTCAGCCATATATGCCCGCTTGGCTTCTTCGCGGGCTACCCAGGCGTCATCATACTTGGTCATTTTAAATCTCCTAAATCGGGCGCGCCGTGGCGCGAAAATAAGTTGGTCAGAAGCAGAAGCTTATTCAGCAGCGATTGCGCTGGCCGTTCCCATCTTTTCGAGAATAGCCTGTGCACAGTCGCGCCCGTCTTTGATGGCCCATACGACCAGCGACGCGCCGCGCACGATGTCACCGACGGCATAGACGCCGTCTAGTTCAGTCGCACCCGTGATGTAATCCGCTTTGATCGTGCCCCAGCGGTTTACCGGCAGCTCGGGTGCGTTCCACATCGTTGGTAGATCCTCAGGTTCAAACCCAAGCGCCATGATGACCAGATCGGCCTCTTCGACGTAATCTGACCCTTCAATAAGCTCTGGTGCTTGTCGCCCTGTGACATCCGGCGCGCCGAGACGCATCTTTTGTACCATCACGCCTGTGACCGGATCACCGACGAACCCCTTGGGCGCAGATAGCCATTCAAAGACAACGCCCTCTTCTTCGGCGTTTTGTACTTCGCGCTGACTGCCCGGCATGTTGGCCCGGTCGCGCCGGTACAAGCATTTCACCGACGTGGCACCCTGACGGATCGACGTACGCACGCAATCCATCGCCGTATCGCCGCCACCGATCACCACGACTTTCTTGCCATGGGCATTCAAACGACCGGAATCGAACTCTCCTACATCGTCACCAAAGCTTTTACGGTTGCTGACTGTCAGAAAATCAATCGCACGCTCAAGGCCGACTCCGCCCACGCCGGGGGCTTGTATATCGCGCGTCTTGTACACTCCGGTCGCGATAATGACAGCGTCATGCTTGGCACGAATATCGGCAAAGCTGATATCTACACCCACATCACAGTTCAGCTCGAACGTGACGCCGCCTTCGGCCAACTGGTCGTTGCGGCGCATCACGATGTCTTTTTCCAGCTTGAACCCCGGAATACCATAAGTCAGCAACCCGCCAGCCCGGTCGTAGCGGTCATAGATCGTGACTTGCACGCCAGCGCGTCGCAGCACGTCAGCCGCAGCCAGCCCCCCGGGGCCGGCACCAATGATGCCAACAGATTCGGCCCGCTCGGAATGAGGCTTAATCGGCTGAACCCAACCGTTTTCCCATGCGGTATCGGTGATGTACTTTTCCACCGACCCAATAGTCACTGTGCCGTGGCCGGACTGCTCAATCACGCAGTTGCCTTCGCAAAGTCGGTCTTGGGGGCAGATGCGCCCGCAAATCTCTGGGAATGTGTTGGTGGCCTGACTAACCTCATACGCCTCTTTCAGTCGCCCTTCGGCGGTCAGGCGCAGCCAGTCGGGGATGTTGTTGTGCAACGGGCAATGGGTCTGACAATAGGGCACGCCGCACTGACTGCACCGGCTGGACTGCTCTTTCGCCTTTTCATCGGCGTATTCAGCATAGATTTCCTTAAAGTCCTCACGACGCAGATTCGGCATGCGTTTCTCAGGCATATCCCGCGAAATCGTTGTAAACTTCAGCATTGGCTGCTTCGCCATGATCGAACACTCCGTCAGATAAACTTTCTCAAGTTGCTATACACAAGTCTGAATATCATAAAAAGTCATAAATGCTGACCTATATATCGTTTTATTGGCTGCCAGTGATAAAAATATTGCCAGACAGCGACATTAATATATCCGGTTCGGACCTAATTATGCGCTTTGCAATCAATATAAGGGGTCTATACCTCCGAATCCTATCATGTGTGGAAAAGGCACCTAGGTTATGACCCTGTTTCAACTTTTGCTCGTCGCCATCATTCAAGGTTTGACGGAATTCTTGCCGATCTCGTCGTCGGGCCATCTGATATTGTTGCCCACATTGACCGGCGGGCCCGACCAAGGGCTTGCCATTGATGTCGCGGTCCATGTTGGCACCTTACTTGCGGTAATCATATATTTCCGTGCCGAAGTGCTTGAAGCAACGATTGGCTTGGGGCGGCTGATCCGCGGTAAGGTCGACACCAACGGTGCCCGCACCGCTTTGCTACTGATCATCGCAACAATCCCCGTTTTGGTCGCCGGCTTGCTATTCAAGGTCTTGGGCATTGAGGAAATGCTCCGGTCAGTTGCTGTGATTGGCTGGACTATGTTGATCTTTGGTATCGTTCTGTACTGGGCCGATAAAACCGGAGAAGAAAAACTTGGCACGAAAGATTGGAACCTCAGGGATGCTATATGGATGGGACTGGCGCAAACCATAGCCTTGATACCCGGCACTTCGCGTTCGGGCATCACGATCACAGCCGCCCGTAAGCTAGGGTATGACCGCACCAGCGCCGCAACCCTTTCAATGCTGATGTCGATCCCGACGATCCTAGCATCGGGCGCCCTACTATCGCTGGATGTAATCGGCCAAGCAGACTGGCAACTGGCGCAGGACGCCTCGATTGCGGCAGCGTTCGCCTTTGTTGCCGCTCTTGTCGCGCTGACATTGATGATGCGGCTGCTGCGCAGCGTCAGCTTTACTCCATATGTAATCTACAGAGTGATCCTAGGGATCATATTGCTGGTTTATGCCTATAGCTAAGGGGCTCGTGCATACCCAGACTCGGCCGGGCATCGTACGCCAAACGATTGCCCGGCTTAGGTTCGCAGGTTTTTAGCAGAGTTTTTGATGTCGTCATACTGACCCGATGGACGAAACCGCCACAGATAGCCGGGCAGAACCGACGCCATCGACTTGGGCACGATACCAAAGGCCGAAAAACCGCGTGCGTCATTGGCTACTACATTGTCTTGGGAAAGATTATCAACCTGATCCCGCGTGAGAATCGTGTTCTTGACTAGCCCAAAAGACATGGATTGCATCATATCAAATCCAAATGCCATCACGCGGCCCGCAAACATCGGCAACGCCAAGACCAGACGCCGACGGTGAATGATCTCAAGCATCTCCTCAATCAACGCTCGGAAGCTCGCCACCTCTGGACCGCCGAGCTCGTACACACCGCCGGGTACTTGCTCGAGAACCGATTGCGCCGCAGCTTGGGCCACATCGTCAACATAGGCCGGTTGAAACAATGTATTCGCCCTGACAACTGGTATCGCCGGGCTGGTGCGCACCATACCCGCAAACCGGTTAAAAAACTGATCTTCGGGACCAAAAATAATCGAAGGACGCAAAATAACAGCGCCCGGCAGATGCTTTAGAACGCCCGCTTCACCCAACGCTTTGGTCCGCGAATATTTACCGTCCGCTTCCAGATCAGCACCGATGGCAGACATCTGCACCATGGTCGAGATGCCTTCTAATGCAGCAAGGCGCGCAATTCTCTCGGCCCCTTGCGACTGCACCTCGTCAAAGGTGTTCTTTCCCGCTTCGGCCAGAATACCAACGCAGTTCACGACCGCATCCGCACCACTCAACGCGGCGGTTACTGACGCATCATCGCGTATGTTGCAAAAAATTGGTTCAACCTGACCTACAGTACCGTAGGTGCGCACGAACAGCGCCTCGTTCGGTCGCCGTACAGCCACGCGAACACGCCAACCTGCCTTGGCCATGCGACGCGTAATATAACGCCCGACAAACCCCGAGCCGCCAAAAATAGTGACAAGCTTAGACATGATCATGCTCCTGCGCAGAAAACTTGCCATCACAGATACATCTCGCCCTCACTAGGAACAAGCTGCAATTCCGCCAACACGCAGGGTTTACGATACAGCAGACGCCGCGCCAACCGTCAAAAACCTTGTTACATGACCTGCGCAAACAAGTTGCGTGAAACAACGGAATTCCAATTGACACCTCCGCCCCGCGGGATTAGAGCACCCTTCACGACACCTGCCCAGGTGGCGGAATGGTAGACGCGCTAGCTTCAGGTGCTAGTACTGGCAACGGTGTGGAGGTTCGAGTCCTCTCCTGGGCACCAATTAAAACATATTATCCGATTGGTAATATGTTTCTGGTCGCAACTTCACTTTGAATTGAAATTCGTCCTGCACGTCTCAGGCAAAGTAGCGCTAGTTTGAGTACCTTAAAGTAGGTCTCTAGCAGTATGGTTAGACGTTCCACACGTTGGTCTACGGACGAAACACGACTTAAGCGTAGCTTACCCAAAAAAAATCAAATGCTCTGAAATTCGCCCGCCAACACCGGGCGAAACCGACTGCGCGTTGTTGGCCACCGATCTACCTTTGCCTGATGAAACAGCCTCCGCCCAACCGGATCGCTCGAAACTTGACTGCCGAGAATTAGTGTTACAAAATGTCAAATGTTTCTTTGTTTAAGTAACATTTAAGTTGCTGCGAATCGCATCTATCTCTACATCCATGAACAAGGGAGACTTTCATGGACGCTTACATTTGTGACGCGCAGCGCACACCCATTGGCCGCTTTGGCGGCGCACTTTCATCGGTTCGGGCTGATGATCTGGCCGCTGTACCAATAGCGGCATTGATGGCACGCCATCCTGATCTGGACTGGTCCAAGGTTGATGACGTAATTTTTGGCTGCGCAAACCAAGCAGGCGAAGACAACCGAAACGTGGCACGGATGGCCGCATTACTGGCAGGGTTGCCTGTCGATGTGCCCGGTGCCACAATTAACCGTCTGTGCGCGTCGGGCATGGATGCTGTTGGTGCTGCGGCGCGGGCTATCAAAGCAGGTGATATGGATCTGGCGATTGCGGGCGGCGTCGAAAGCATGACCCGCGCACCATTCGTGATGCCCAAGGCCGAGACCGCGTTTTCGCGTGGCAATGCGGTCTATGACACGACCATCGGCTGGCGTTTCGTAAACCCAAAAATGAAGGCGAAATACGGCGTCGAATCCATGCCTGAAACCGGTGACAATGTTGCAACCGATTATGACATCAGCCGCGCGGATCAAGACGCCTTTGCCAAGCGCAGCCAGGACCGTTGGGATGCCGCCGACAAAGCGGGCGTGTTTGCTGATGAAATTGCACCGGTTACAATTCCGCAGCGCAAGGGTGACCCGATCGTGTTTGACCGCGATGAACACCCCCGGCCCGGCACGACCATCGAAGCGCTGACCAAGTTACGCCCAATCAACGGTGCGGATCTGACGGTTACCGCCGGTAATGCGTCAGGCGTGAACGATGGCGCGGCGGCGATGCTGATGGCGTCCGGGGCGGCAGCGTCGCAGCACGGGCTGACCCCGATTGCGCGTGTTGTTGGTATCTCTGCCGCCGGTGTTGAACCGCGCGTCATGGGGATCGGCCCTGTCCCCGCCAGCCAGAAAGTTCTGGCCCGCGCCGGTCTGACCATCGGCCAGATGGATGTGATTGAACTGAACGAAGCATTCGCTTCGCAAGGGATCGCCACATTGCGGGCTTTGGGTGTGGCCGATGACGCCCCCCATGTGAACGCCAACGGCGGCGCGATTGCAATTGGTCACCCGCTGGGGATGTCCGGTGCGCGTCTGGTCATGACCGCAGCCCTCCAACTGAAACGCACAGGCGGCCGCTATGCGCTGTGCACCATGTGTGTCGGCGTCGGCCAAGGCGTCGCCATTATCCTCGAACGCGCGTAACCATTTATCCCCCTGAAAGGATCTGAACGATGTATGCACAGATGATCAAATCCACCGGCGAAGGTGTCAAATCTCTGGATGAGATGGATCCGCAGGAACGCGCCTTTCAGGAACGGATAAACGCGGGCGGCAAGATCGAACCCAAAGACTGGATGCCGGACGGGTATCGCAAGAACCTGATCCGGCAGATCGGTCAGCACGCGCATTCGGAAATCGTCGGCCAATTGCCCGAAGGCAACTGGATCACCCGCGCCCCAACGCTGGAACGCAAAGCGATCCTGCTGGCCAAAGTGCAGGACGAGGCAGGCCACGGTCTGTATCTTTACTGTGCCGCAGAAACCCTTGGCGTCACCCGCGACCAACTGACCCGCGATTTGCTGTCGGGCAAGATGAAATACAGCTCTATCTTCAATTATCCGACCCTAACATGGGCCGATATGGGCGCCGTAGGCTGGTTGGTTGACGGTGCCGCGATCATGAATCAGGTGCCGTTGCAGCGCACATCCTACGGGCCTTATGCCCGCGCGATGGTGCGCATTTGCAAAGAGGAATCCTTTCACCAGCGCCAAGGATACGACATCATGATGAAGATGGCGCAGGGAACAGACGCGCAGAGAAAGATGGCGCAGGACGCGCTGAACCGGTTCTGGGGACCCGCGTTAATGATGTTCGGCCCGTCGGACGAAAACTCGGTCCATTCAGCGCAGTCGATGGCATGGAAGATCAAGATGAACTCCAACGACGAGCTGCGTCAGAAGTTCGTCGATGAATGTGTACCGCAGGCCGAATATCTGGGCCTCACCGTCCCCGACCCCGATCTCAAGTGGAACGAGGAACGCGGGCATTACGACTTTACCCAGCCCGATTGGGACGAATTCTTTGACGTGCTCAAGGGCAATGGCCCCTGCAATACCGAACGGCTCGCTGCGCGCAACAAAGCGTGGGACGACGGCGCATGGGTACGCGACGGCCTGATGGCACATGCGGCGAAAAAACGCGCCGCGAAACTGGCAGCGGAGTAAATGTGATGACCCACCCCACCAAAGAATGGCCTCTGTTCGAAGTCTTCATTCGCGGTCAACACGGGCTAAGCCACCGCCACGTCGGATCGCTTCATGCAGCGAATGCCGAGATGGCGATCAAGAGCGCCCGCGATGTCTATACCCGCCGCAACGAAGGAGTAAGCATTTGGGTCGTATTGGCGTCTGACATTGCCGCGTCCTCGCCCGAGGAGAAAGGTTCGCTTTACGAGCCCGCGAACGACAAAGTGTACCGCCACCCGACCTTCTTTGACATTCCCGACGAAGTGGGGGCGATGTGAGCACGCCCGTGTCTGCACCTCTGTTCGAATACCTGTGCCGTATGGGCGACAACACTCTTGTACTTGGGCACCGCATATCGGAATGGTGCGGGCATGCGCCGGTGCTTGAAGAAGACATCGCGCTCGCCAATACTGCTTTGGACCTGATCGGGCAAACGACCCTGTGGCTTGACGTTGCCGGAGAGGTTGAGGGCGCGGGCCGCACCGCTGACAAGTTGGCGTTTCATCGTGACGTCTGGGATTTTCGCAACTTACTACTGCTCGAACAACCCAACGGAGATTTCGGCCAGACGATGATGCGGCAATTTCTGTTCGATGCATGGCACCTGTCGCAGTTGACCGCATTAAAGGGCAGCAGCAATGAACAGATCGCCGCCATCGCTGAGAAGTCTTCGAAAGAGGTGACTTACCATCTGGAACGCGCCACTGACACGGTGATCGGTTTGGGTGACGGAACCGAGGAAAGCCACAGCCGGATGCAAGCGGCGCTAGACCTGTTGTGGCCCTATGTCGGGGAAATGTTCCTATCTGACGACGTGGATGCCGCGATGGTTGATACTGGCATTGCCCCTGATCCGGCCACGCTAAGACCGGCTTATGACAAGCTGGTAGGTGATGTGCTGACCGCCGCCACACTGACGAAACCTCAGGACGATTTCGCACATAAGGGCGGTAAATCCGGAAAACGCCATTCGGAGCATCTGGGTCATATGCTCACGCAGATGCAGTGGCTGCAGCGCGCCTATCCGGACGCAACATGGTAGTCGAAAAGCCATCGTTAGAGACGATTTGGGGCTGGCTCGACACTGTGCCCGACCCGGAAATCCCGGTGATCTCCCTCACTGATCTGGGGATCATCCGCAATGTGCAATGGCAGGGTGACACACTTGAGGTCACGGTGACACCGACCTATTCTGGGTGCCCTGCGACGACGATTATTAACCTTGATATCGAAACGGCACTGCGAGGGCACGGGATCGAAAAACTGGTCCTGAAACGGCAACTCTCCCCTGCCTGGACCTCTGGCTGGATGACCGACGCGGGCCGCGCCAAGCTCGAAGGTTATGGCATCGCCCCGCCCCAACCCGCAGGCGGCCCCGAACGCTGCCCACTCTGCCAGTCGACGCAGCTGGAAAAGATCAGCCAGTTCGGATCAACCCCTTGCAAGGCGCAATGGCGTTGTACCGACTGTCTGGAACCCTTCGATTATTTCAAGTGTATCTGACCCATGAACCAATTTCTGCCCTTATTAGTGACTGATATTCACCGTACCATCCGCGATGCGGTGGTGCTGACCCTGCAACCCGAAGACCCAAGCGCTTTTGATTTCAAGCAGGGTCAGTATCTGACCTTCAAACAGGACTTCGGCGGAACAGAGCTGCGGCGAAACTATTCGATTTGCGCCGGGCGCGATGATGGCGTGTTGCAGGTCGGGATCAAGCGCGTTGATGGCGGAGCATTTTCGACTTTCGCGAATGAGGTGCTCAAGGTTGGCGACACTATGCATGCGATGCCGCCACAAGGCTCGTTTTCTTCCGCGTTAGAGCCTGATCGCGCGAAAAACTATCTGGGGTTTGCCGGTGGTTCGGGCATCACGCCGGTATTGTCGATCCTGAAGACGGTGCTGGC
>DRFG01000120.1 GCA_011050655.1 Roseobacter sp. | reverse complement strand
GTAGTGGCCCTTGCGGTTTTTGTTGATCTTATAGGCCATCGTTTTGACGCCCCAGTATTCGCTGTCGACGAGCTTGCCGTCGTTGTCAGCCAAAACTGTGCCAAAATGTTCGATAAGGCCTTCTGCTTGCGTGTTGGACAAATCCTGACGCGCAATCATAACATGCTCATAAAGCGGCATGTGCACTCCTATTTCTATCAAGGCGCATTTCATAGGTAGGGCAAGTGCGTTTTGCGGCCCCACCACGAGAGTCTGCGCGGTTCATAAATTGATGCAAAACGAACCGCTCATATACAGGGTTTCCTGAGTTGAGCAAGGGGCAACGGGTTCTTTGGACAACGGATGGCCGCCATCCGTTCTAAGGTGTCCGACCCATGACAATCCTTTGCCGTGATTAGGACAAAATTGCCCGCTACCACTGAACGTATCTGCGAGGGTGTGCACAATCAGAAGGGTAGAGTAATGACGATAACATCCGATTTTATGACCAGCGGCCAGCTCCAGGTTTTATCGGGTAGTACGGTAGGCGGTGCACGTTCAATACTTCGATTAATGCAGCGGTTGGTTGGGGTGTCTTTGCTGATGGCGTCATCCGGCCTGTGGTTGGCACCCGGTGCGAACTGGAGCACCGAAATCATGCTAATGAAAATGGCGCTATCGGCCATTTCGCTACTGGTGGGTGTCTGGTTAATGTTATCGGGCCAGAAACCAGCAACACCGGAAATACAGATCGACACAGTGCGCCGCGAAGTGCGGCTGGTGCGTCCTGGCCCCTTGGGCGCGGATCTGTTGCTGCAAAAATGCAGGTTTTCTGATCTGAGCAAGGTCAAGCGAGAGGACCGAGTGCTGATGTTTTGGGATGAAAAGGGAAATTTCATCGCCGATGTCTACATTGGGCAGAAAAACGTCATGGATGCCTTGATATCTGGCTTGCTTGATTCCGGCCAGGTGGTCTGATCCTCGTATGCCAATTCAACGAGCGTGCAGTGAGTGTTCATTCTCGCGCACTAACTGTTGAATGCTGCTGGGTTGCCGCGCCCAGGAATTGCTTCATGTTGTCGCAGAGATAAAACCCAACTGGAGTTCTTACATGAATATGAAGCCTGTTATTCTAGCCGCTGCCCTTGCCTTGGGCGCAAGTTCTTCCTTTGCTGCCGAAAAATACGTTCTTGATCCAAGTCACAGTCAGATCGTTTTCACCTACAACCATCTCGGATTCTCGACCACAACTTCTATGTTCAGCGGATTCGATGGCGAAATCATGCTGGATGAAGCCGAACCGGCAAATTCTTCGGTCTCGGTTTCCTTTCCCGTGATGGATATGATCACCGGATGGGACCCGCGTAGCGAACATTTTATGAGCGCGGATTTCTTTGGAGCCAAGGAAGGTGACATGGTTACCTTCCAATCGACAGGTATCGAGGTCACGGGCGATAATACGGGACTGATCACGGGCGATTTGACGCTGAATGGCGTTACTAAATCTGTCGTGCTGGACGCGAAACTAAACCAGATGGGTGAGCATCCGATGGCGAATAAGCCTTGGGCTGGATTTGACGCGACCACTACAGTCAGCCGAACGGATTACAATCTTGGCAAGTTTGCCCCCTTCATCGGTGACGAAGTGAAAATAAACATTTCTGTTGAAGCGATGAAAGCAGAGTAAGCTTAGCGCCATTCTGCGAAGATAAACGCCGGGGTATTTCCCCGGCGTTTTACGTTGAAGAGCTAATTGGGAATTAATGGAGCCTCAGCCAGCATATCTACGCAAAGACACAGACGGCACGGAGTAAGGAGCGGCCGTTTCAGAAGGAAAGATTGAAACACGATGCCGTGCCAGTCTGACGAGTACATTACCGTAAGCTCTCTCTTTATTAGGCTGGAAAACCGGCGAGGGCCGCTGCAATTTTTGCCATAGATTTTACCTTGTGAACAAAGAAATTCCCAAAATTGTCAATCTGGGTCGCGAGTTGCCGTCAACTTGATGTCCAGTTGAACTTCAAACGCCAAGGTGCCTGCATCTGTCACTGTCTCGCCCACGCCAAAATCGCGTCGATCCAATGTTAGAGTGCCGTGCATCTGTGCGGTATCTTTCTGAAGCAACAGGGTGAACGGCAAAACCACCGGCATCGTGAGGTCTTTTACCGTCAGTTTGCCTTGAGCGGTATAACCGTCTGCCCCTACCATGATGTCTGCGGTGAACGTCGCAGTGGGAAAAGTAGTTACGTTGAAGAAATCTGCTCCTAGCGCCTGAGATGTTACCGACCCCAATGCCAACGATGGGATGGAAACGGTGGTTTGGACCTCACCTGCCTTACCGGTCTCGACAGATTCGTCGAATGATATTGAAGAGGTCCAGTTGGCAAAGCTCCCTTCCACTGGTGACCCGAACGGCGTAACCCTGAGGACGATGGTGCCGTCTTGCACTTGCCATTCAGACACAACGCTTTCCAAAGGGACCGAAGATATAGCGGACGTGTTGGACCGATCAGCATTCGCATCGGTTAAGCCCAAAGCCAGCCCCACTGCAATGGTGGCAGCCCAGGCGGCTGTCGCGGTCAGGGCGGGCGCAGCGCTGTGATGCTGAACGGGCAGCGAGCCTAGCGCCGGTGTGCCCGGCAACATGCGCTGCAAGGTTGCGTCGCGGTCGATCAAATGATGTTTCATTGCCCCGAGAAAATGCAAGATCACCGCGCCGATTAATACTTTTCCCGCGATCTCGTGCAGCGTGGCAAAGACATGCTCGACCGTAGTGCTCTTGGGGATAAACGGTAAGCCTTGACTAAATGGCCACCAGATAGGGGCAAACCCTGACGCTGCGGCGTGGGCGATCCAGCCCGCCAATGGCACGATCACCAATGATCCGTACAACACCCAGTGCGTGGTTTCAGCGAGCCAGCTTTCCCACCTGTGATCTGCGTTCAACAGACCTGGTCGTGATTGGAACAAGGCCCATGATATTCTGGCCAAGGCGGCAAGGAATACCGTGACGCCCAAGGTTTTGTGCAGCGAAAAATACCAGGCTTTTGCCCCCAGTTCGGCTTGGGTTTCGAAAGGCAAGTCGCTGGCATAAAGCCCAAGGGCGATTAAGGTGATAACCAGCAAGGCAATAAACCAGTGAAAGAATTTGGTAACCGCACCGTAACGAATTGCGGTATTGTGAAGGGCCATTGAAGATGCTCCGAAAATTGCTGCGCTGGATACTTAGCGCACAGAACGAATGGCACAAATGCCGATACGCGCACATGCTGCGTGCAGGCTTGTTTGAACCGCACCCACACGTTAAAGCCCTTGAAACGCAAAATCGGGAGACCCTATGACCATTGCATTCGTATATCCGGGCCAAGGTGCACAGACCATCGGAATGGGACGCGACCTGGCAGATGCCTATCCTGCGGCCAAGGCCGTCTTTGACGAGGTGGACGAGGCATTGGGTGAAAAGCTGTCGACGCTAATCTGGGAGGGAGACGCCGAAGAGCTTACCCTGACACAGAATGCGCAGCCTGCGCTTATGGCAACATCGATGGCTGCGATGGCTGCAATGAAGTCCGAGGGAATCACACTGGGCCGGGCGGCCTATGTCGCGGGTCATTCGTTGGGAGAATATGCAGCACTTTGTGCAGCAGGCACGTTTTCACTATCTGACACTGCGCGGTTGCTGCGTATTCGTGGCCGCGCGATGCAGTCGGCAGTTCCCGTGGGGCAGGGTGCGATGGCCGCGCTCTTGGGGCTTAGCTTTGAGCAAGCCGAAGCGGTTGCCGCACAAGCTGCCCAAGGCGATGTGTGCCAGGTCGCTAACCAGAATGACCCGGCGCAAAACGTCGTATCGGGTAGCAAGGCCGCCGTTGAGCGCGCAGTTGATCTGGCCAAGGCCGCCGGTGCCAAACGCGCCCTGTTGCTGCCGGTGTCGGCCCCGTTTCACTGCGCCTTGATGGCCCCGGCTGCTAAAGAAATGGCAGATGCGTTGGCCGATGTTGACATGCAGGCCCCATCGGTGCCGGTCGTCGCCAATGTCATCGCCGAGGCGGTCAGCGACCCAGCCGAGATTCGCGAACTATTGATCAAGCAGGTCACTGGCCAGGTACGTTGGTTGTCGTCGATTGAATGGATGTCTGCGCAAGGCATAACCGAAATATGGGAAATCGGAGCGGGCAAGGCATTGTCGGGCATGATCCGGCGGATCGACAAGACAGTTGCCACAGTAAACATTGGGACTGCGGCGGATGTCGCGGCGATTAACCTAGCCTGAACCACCGAGATAAAGGGAATATTAAATGTTTGATTTAACAGGTAAAAAAGCGCTAATTACGGGCGCATCCGGCGGTATAGGTGCGGATATTGCGCGCGCTCTTTACGCTCAGGGGGCAACTGTTGGGCTGTCTGGGACCCGGACGGAACCGTTAGAGAGCCTGAAAGCCGAGCTGGGAGAACGTGCGCATGTGCTTGCCTGTAACTTGAGCGACATGGAAGCGGCCGAGGCTTTGCCAAAGCAGGCAGCGGAGGCAATGGGGTCAGTGGACATACTGGTCAACAATGCCGGCATTACTCGAGACAACCTGTTCATGCGCATGTCCGATGACGAATGGAATTCGGTTATCGCCGTCAATCTGACCGCCACGTTCAAGCTGTGCAAAGGTGTGATGCGCGGCATGATGAAGGCACGTTGGGGCAGAATTGTGAATATCTCAAGTGTAGTAGGATCAACGGGAAACCCGGGGCAGGCCAATTACGCCGCGTCCAAGGCGGGCATGATCGGTATGTCAAAGTCCCTAGCTTACGAGGTCGCGAGCCGTGGCATTACTGTGAACGCTGTTGCACCAGGTTTTATATCCACTGCGATGACCGATAAGTTGACCGATGATCAGAAATCGGGAATCATGTCGCAGATACCCACAGGGCGCATGGGTACCGCTGCGGAGATCGCATCGGCGGTCGTATATCTTTCTAGCACGGAAGCTTCTTATGTCACAGGAACAACCTTGCATGTGAACGGTGGTATGGCCATGTTGTGACCTTGCGTCTCAAAGCGTTTGCCAAACTTGTGTCTTATGCTAAAGGAGGCGCAGATTCCACGACAGGGAGGCTTGATTGCTACCCTTACCTTGTGACAACAAGGACCATAGCCGCCCTTCGGGGCACGATCCAGACGGACCGGTAACGGTTTCGAACGGAAACAGAAGAGGGCTCTGTAGCCCGAATGAATGAGGACAGAATATGAGCGACGTCGCAGAACGCGTTAAGAAGATCGTTGTAGAGCACTTGGGTGTTGAAGAAGACAAAGTTGTCGAGAACGCTTCGTTCATCGACGATCTAGGCGCAGACAGCCTCGACACGGTTGAACTGGTCATGGCGTTCGAAGAAGAGTTCGGCATCGAGATCCCCGATGACGCGGCTGAAAACATTCAGACCTTCGGCGACGCAGTCAAGTTTATCAAAGAAGCGTCCTAAAACGCTTGAGCTGACTAGCCTCCTTAGGCGGCTGATCGGCGTATTAGTTCTTAAACGGCGAGCTTTCTTAGCGAAAGCACGCCGTTTTTGCATTCTTGGTATGGTTCATGCTTGTCTCAACCCGCGCGGGTAGGCGACAATACGCGAGACAGAAATTCAAGCGTGAAGGTAATTCACCCGATGTCACGAGCCGTACCAACCATCAATACCGCTAGGCTAACGCTTAGAGGAATGCGATCTGAAGATTTTTCTAGATACGCCGAAATATGGGCGATGCCTGAAGTGGTTTGCCATACAATCGGTGCGCCCAAGCTGAAGGCACAGTCTTGGGATGCTTTCCTGCAAAACGCAGGCCACTGGCAAATTGTCGGATTTGGGCAATGGGCCATACAGCCACGAGGCACACGGGTAATGGACGGCCAGACGGGCTTCTTTTTCGGTTCGCGCGGATTCGGCGATGACTTCGACCCTTTTCCCGAAGCCGGTTGGGTCTTGTCGCTTGAAGCGCAGGGAAAGGGGTTGGGGTTCGAGGCCGCGAGCGCTGCGCATGATTGGTTTGACAGAGTGGTCACAGGACGAACAGTTTGTATGATTTCGGTGCAAAACAAGGCTTCACTGCGGTTGGCCACCAATCTTGGCTATAACGCGATGCGCGAAGTTGATTCCGACAGTGGCAGGGTTTGCTTGATGACGCGCAAGGGGCCGCCCATCTGATCCACATCAGAACGCTTCGCGACTTGAAATTCACGGTCTCAACAAGGTATAGCCGGTCAACGTTAAGAAACACCAAGGGGCTTGGATATGCGCAGAGTAGTTGTGACAGGTTTGGGATTGGTGACTCCGTTAGCTGATGGAGTCGAGGCAAGCTGGTCCAGAATCCTGGATGGGCAGTCGGGCGCAGGCCCCATCAAGGGATTTGATGCAAGCAGGTTGGTTACTCAATATGCGTGCGAGGTCCCCTTGGGCGATGGTAGCGACGATACGTTCGACGCCAATAAGTATATGGAGCCCAAGGAACAACGTAAGGTTGATACGTTTATTCTTTTCGGTATGGCCGCTGCACAGCAGGCGGTTGAGGACTCTGGATGGATGCCAACGGATCGTGAAGATCTTGAACGCACCGGGGTTTTGATCGGCTCGGGTATTGGTGGCTTGAACTCCATCGCGAATACCGCCGTGATGATGCATGAAAAAGGCCCCCGTCGGGTCAGCCCATTCTTTGTCCCAGGGGCGCTGATCAATCTCATTTCAGGGCAGGTTTCGATTCGCTATGGTTTTCGCGGGCCGAACCATTCGGTCGTCACAGCATGTTCCACCGGTGCACATGCCATCGGAGATGCAAGCCGCCTGATCATGCACGGTGATGCGGATGTCATGATTGCCGGCGGGGCTGAAGCCGCAATTTGCGAGATCGGCATCGCAGGATTCAACGCATGCAAGGCTCTCTCGACCAAGCGCGGCGACGATCCGAAGAAAGCCAGCCGCCCCTACGATGCGGACCGCGATGGTTTTGTGATGGGCGAGGGTGCTGGTATCGTTGTTTTGGAAGAGTATGAACATGCCAAGGCGCGCGGGGCTAAGATTTATGCCGAGGTTCTGGGCTATGGTCTGTCGGGCGATGCCTATCACATCACCGCGCCTGCCGAAGATGGCGACGGGGCAGAAAGATCTATGCGCAGTGCGCTGCGTGGCGCGGGGCTTGAGCCGAAAGATATTGATTACATTAACGCTCACGGCACCTCTACCATGGCAGATGTGATCGAACTGGCGGCTGTGGAGCGGATGCTTGGTGACGCTGTTGAGGGGGTCACGATGTCTTCGACTAAATCGGCGACGGGACACCTGTTAGGGGCGGCCGGTGCTATAGAAGCGATCTTTTCGATATTGGCGATCCGTGATCAGGTTGCCCCCCCTACGATCAACCTGGACAACCCCGCTGTCGATACCAAGATTGATCTTGCGCCCAACAAGAAAGTTGAACGCAAGATTGAGGTGGCGCTGAGCAACTCGTTCGGTTTCGGTGGTACCAACGCTAGTGTAATATTTGGGAAAGCTTCCTAATGTGGCGCCACATAGCGTCTAACGCGGTTACTTTTCTGATCGTAGCATTGTTCTTGCTGGGTGGCATTATCATGTGGGGCCGCGGGCAATATGATGCTCCCGGCCCACTTACCCAAGCTATTTGTCTGCAGGTGGAACGCGGCTCGAACATGCGTACGGTTGGCGATAACCTCGCAGAGCAAGAAGCAGTCACTTCTGCTTCGATCTTTCGTATCGGTGCAGAGTACGAAAAAAAAACCCGTGCTCTTAAAGCCGGCAGCTTTCTGATCCAACC
>DRFG01000119.1 GCA_011050655.1 Roseobacter sp. | reverse complement strand
TTGGGCCAGCATCCTCGGGAGGAGGTGAAGATGCTGGCCCTTTGCATTGGCGCTCCCTGTTGGTTTTTGCGCCGCTGCTCGTGCTGGCTTACTCTGGGAGGAGCGAGAACCAGCACTTTTCGTGTATTTCTCAGACCGATCGGCCCGTTATCTTATTCGTTCGCCATCAATGTTTCGGCGTATTTGGGTATGTCGGATCGCTGGATACCGATCTGAGCAAGCTGATGATCACTCATGTTCGAGAGCGTCGACAGCATCCGAGCCATTTGAAGGGCGTTCAGTACAGATTTTGCTTTGGCCCCAATCCGCGCCAATATCGAAAGAAAGCCATGCGCAATCATCGAAATAGAGATTGAAGCGGCGACGGCATGACGGCCTTCAGGCCCAGCCGTATGTGAGTTAACAGTCATAAGCGGCCTCCATAGCCAATCTCTTGATGTTGCTGCGCGGAATACCCAGATCTTTAAGATCATGGTCTGAGAGCGTTGAGAGTTCAAAAAGCGTGGCGCGATAGACCTTTCGTTTGGCCAGTGCCTGTCGCATCTGATCTCGCTTTTGATGAAAAATTGTGCGGCCAGCATCCAAAACGACGTCCAGCCCAGTGTTTGATCGCGTAACTGCCATGATATCACCTCGTCTGATTGCTGCGGTGCAGTATTTGTGCTGCACTGCAGAGATACGAGTATTTGGTAGCGCTCACAATTGGGCATTTTGGCAAAGGGCCTGTGCCAGATTGGCACAGTCGAGTGATGTAAAATGGATATTTCCGCGCAAATGTTGATCTTTGCCACTGTCGTCGAACGGGGCAGCATTTCGGCTGCAGCACGGACAATTGGACAAACACCCTCTGCGGTCAGCAAACAAATTGGGCTGCTTGAGGATCAGGTTCATTACCGATTGCTCAATCGGACCCGGACGGGCGTCTCACCGACGCAGGAAGGCCAGGAATTCTACGAAAAGTGCAAAGCTATGGCCGAAAAGTTTAGGGAGGCCGAAGCGTTGATCCTGAACTTGGACGGTATCCCGCGTGGGATGCTCAAAATCGCGTCCAGTGTGGCGTTCGGTAAGTCTCAGTTGATCCCAGTTTTGCCTGCGTTTCTCGAGGAAAATCCCGATGTTCAGGTATCCTTGGAGCTCACAGATCGCGTTGTAGACTTGCAGAGCGAGGGCTTCGACGCGACCATATGTTTCGCCGAACAGCGCAAAATTCCCGACATCATGGTCCGTCGCATCATGCAAAGCCGTCGGGTCTTGTGTGCGTCACCTACCTATCTGGAACGATGGGGAAACCCCAAAAATTTCGATGAGTTAAGACAGCACAATTGTCTTAGGATTGCCGGAAACAGTAATCGAAATTCTTGGGACGACTCTGACGCCTTCAACGGCCAACGCTTTGAGGCAAAAGGTCGTTTCGAGGGAAACAGCACCGACGTTATCTATCGCGCCGCGCTTGCCGGGATCGGCATTGCGCGGCTCCCCTGTTACATGACGGACGGAAAATTCCGATCAGGTGAGTTGGTCCATGTTTTGCCGGAATACGCGCCACCGAGTACCGACATCGCAATCATGTTTACCGATAAGCGCAACCTCGCGCCAAAAACACGTGCGTTCATTGATTTCCTTGTGCGTCAATTTCGGGATGTCCCTGAATATCAAATGACTGGGTCTTAATCGCGGCCACGTGAAAAATTGTTCAAAGTGGGAAGCACTATGACGGAAAGTACAACACAAACAGGCAAAGACCTTTCTGAACGTTTGAACCCAGGAATGGAAGATGCGCTGAATGCACGCTACGGCCACTTGCTCCCCGGTACGGCCGAGGGGGTCGTCGATTTTGCATATGGGCGCCAATATGCCCGACCTGGGTTACCCTTGCGTGACCGATATCTGGCAACCATCGCCGCTTTGACTGCACTGGGTGGTCAGACAAGACCGCAGTTGATGGTTAATATTGCAGGTGGTCGCAAAGCCGGATTATCCTAGGAGGAAATTGCAGAAGTCATTTGGCAAATGTCATTGTACGGCGGCTTCCCATCCGCAACCAACGCGCTGGAGCAAAGCTTATTACTGGGTAATGTGAGAATATAAGCATGAGATCAGCTGTCCTGGCCGATATTCACGGGAGCTCGCTTGCTTTGAAGCCAGTCCTTAAAAAAAGACCGCGCCTTTGGATCAATCATTAAGCAGAGGTACGCGCGTCAAATAAAGAGTGTACCGAAACAGAGGTTTCATTTGGCTCAGAAATATCTGGCTTTGAAACCTGCTGGTTATGAGCGTCTTTCCTGCGCCATTTGAGAATGATCGTGGCCGTGTTCTTGATCCCGTGGTGCGCAAGAGTTGCCGGTAGAGATTGAATATCGCACGTCGCAATTACCTGCGTTTCAGATTGTGCATTTGCGACTATCGTGACGCCGATATCCGCGGCTCCGGGTTTCTCAGATAAATGCGCGCTTACACCATCTGCCGCACCCACTGCCATGTAGAGTGCGATACAGCTGCCCGGGGACAGATTTTTAACCGCATCAGGCACGCTATGACCACTGGCAAGATGGCCCGTCGTCAGGATCAGAGTGTCGATTGCATCGCGTTCGGTCAATGTCTGTGACGCCGCCGCCGCAGCGCCACAGGCCGCTGTGACACCCGGCACGATTTCGAAGGGGATATCGGCATCACGCAATGCCTGCATTTCCTCAAGGCTGCGGGCAAAAATCGCAGGATCACCACATTTCAACCGGACGACACGCGCACCATTCTTTGCGGCCGCAACCATCGTCTGAGTAATCTTTTCCTGCGGCCAGCTGTGGCATCCGGGTCGTTTGCCAACATAAATGCGCTCGGCATCCCTGCGGGCAAGTTCCAGAATTTCAGGATCAACCAAGCGGTCATAATAGATGACATCCGCTTCCTGAAGCCGTTGCACACCGCGCAGGGTGATCAGGTCTTTGGCACCGGGGCCCGCACCGACCAAAGCGACACTTCCCCCCGTATCGTGACCAAAATCGCCAGTTTCAATCGCCAGTTTGATCATCTGTGCAGCGTCTCGCGCAGCACCGCGTGCATGGCTGCGGCGGGGCGCATCCCCAAACACCCAACGCCACAGATCACGCCGCAATCGCGGGCCAAGGCGTGCCGCCGCACTGGCGCGTAAACGTCCTGCCAGCGCTGCCAAATCACCCAAGTTTGGCTCCAGCAGTTGCTCCACTTGGGTCTTGATCTGGCGTGCTAGAACAGGGGCAGTGCCTTCTGTGCCGATGGCCACAACAACTGGGTCACGGTCAACGATCGAAGGCGTGATCACATCGCACAAGTTCGGCTGATCGACCACATTTACCGTGGCACCAGCGGCTTTGGCCAAAGCATAAACTGCGCTGTCCGCACCGGGGCATCCGGTCGCAATGAAGACTAGGACTGTGTCGGCAAAATCGCCTTCCTGTACCCGACCACTCTTATGTGCGACGCGGCCTGAAACGGCCAATGCCGCCAGTTCGTCGTCAAGTACATCACTGATCACAACAATATGCGCGTCCGTTTTGAGCATCAGGCGGGTTTTCTGCGCGGCTTGTTCGCCCCCGCCAACGATCACGACCTTCCTGCCGGCCATCTGAAAGAACATAGGAAATGTCTTCATGCGGTAAGCCTTTCGTATGCGTCGCGATTGGCCCACAAGTCTTGTGCCGTGACTTGGGCCTGCGCGATGGTCGTCGTCGGGTCGATAGTCCAGAGGGCGAGTGCGGCAGTCCCGGTCACTGTCGCTTCTGCAAATGCGTCGCGGCTTTGACCGTGCCAAAGTTTATAGGCATCAACGGCTGCTTCTACTTCATGTAGGCGGCGGGTCTCAGAGAGCATCGCAGGTGCCGTCTGTTGGATGTGTGCACCGGCGCGCAGCCCGAAACAGACGGTGTCTTTGGACGGATGCCGCTCAAACTCGCCGCCGCCGCCTTTGATAATGCTAAGGGTTTGCTGCCCCAGAATTTCCGCAGCTTGGGCCTGCAAGCTTCGATAGGACGGATGGAAAACACCCTGAACGGTAGCGTCGGCACCCGAAGGGTTCCACATGCGTAAAACCGTGTTGATGCAGGAGCGCAGACCAAGATCAGCGCGCAGATCAAGCAGTCGGAACGCTTCGGGACAGAGCGCTGAAAGCGGGTCATACCGAACCAGCGGCCCCAATAGCGCGCGGATATCTTCGGGCCCCAGCGTCGCATTCTGATACGCGTTGTGCCCGTGCATCGAGATGCGGACACCAGCCTGTGCCACCAGCCGTGCCGCCAGCAAGTAAAGCGGTGCCCCACGGCTGCGGCCCGCAGCGTAGCTTGGCCAATCCAAATCGGCGGTGGGGAGCGCCCCCGACACATGCGCCCGCAAAGCAGCCGTAAAACCCGCAATCTCTTGTGCCTCTTCGCCGCGTAGTCGGAGCACCATCAGCAGCCCTCCCACTGCCTCAGGTGCGGCGCGGCCTTCCAGTATCTCGGTCATCGCCTCTTGGGCCTCGGCAAATGTGAGGGCGCGGGCGCGGCCCTTGCCCTGTGCTACAATCCGGACAAAGGGTGCTAGGGTCATTCCGCGGCCACCGGCAGAGGGCTTTGCGCAACAAGTCGCGCCAACTCTGGCTTGCACGAGCCGCAATTCGTTCCTGCGCAGGTCAACTCACCTAAGGATTGAACAGAGTGCGCGCCTTCATCAATCGCTGTCCGCAAGGTGTTTTGCCCGACATTGAAGCACGCGCAGACCACTATGCCCGGATCGGGGTGGTCTTGTCCCATTCGTCCAGCAAGCGCCGATAGCGACGCAGCCGGGGAGCCGACAGATGACACCGCAGCCGCACGCGAAAGTATCACTGGTTCACGCGCCGCAAAGAAGACCGCCTGCACCAGTTCACCTTCATGCAGGACGACCCGAACCGTACCATTTGTGCGGTCCTCGTAAATCGAAGCCACTGCGTCAGGTGACCTCGCAAAACGGCGGGCCTCAGATACCCAATCATCGGGCGTCTGCAGACTGGCCAATTCCATCTGCCATCCCGACTGTGTTCGCGCGATTGCAGCATAGGGCGTATCTGCGGCGGGTCGGAGCGTGCAGGCCAAAAAACCGTACCATTTGGCATCATATCGACCGATGGAAACGCTGCCACTTTTCAACGCCGGCTGTCCAGAATAGGGATCCGTCAGCGGGGCAATCACGCTGTTGATCGTAGCATTCCGCGCAGTCTGGCGGGTCCAGTGCATGGGTGCAAAAAGCTGGCCCTTTGTGACCCGGTCCGTGACCAGCGCGCGCAATATCGTTTTGCCAAACGCGTTTTCCATCTCAATCAGATCGCCATGAGAGGCGGCTATGTTTGCCGCATCATCGGGGTGGATTTCCAGATAGGGTTCGGCCAGATGCGCGCCCAGTTTCGGTGACTTTCCCGTACGCGTCATTGTGTGCCATTGGTCGCGGTTGCGGCCCGTGTTCAAGGTCAATCCGGTGCTCCGCGGTATCGGGGCCTGCACCGGCATCATCCGCGCCTTTCCATCCGCGTGGTAGAACCGCCCGTCCGCAAAAAACCGCATGTCATTGCGCGGCCATTGGGTTGGAAGCAAATTTGCATAATTCGCGTCGGCAAATATGCTGAGGTCAAGGTCACGGCCAAAGGGCCGCGCGGCTGCGTCCAAAGCGACATATTCTGCGAATATTTCCGAAGGGGACGTGTAGCCAAAGGCATCCCCAAACCCCATCCGCTTTGCCACATCGCTGATGATGCGCCAGTCGGGGCGGGCTTCGGCAGGTGCGGGCAAAAATGCACGCTGGCGCGAAATCCGCCGCTCGGAGTTGGTCACTGTGCCGTCCTTTTCGCCCCATCCTGTCGCGGGCAGCAGCACATCGGCCAAATCGCCGGTGTCTGTGCGGGCCATGATGTCAGAGACGGCGACGAAGGGCACGCCTGCGATGGCACGTGCAACGCCGTCGGCGTCGGGCATCGAGACTGCAGGATTGGTTGACATGACCCACAACGCTTTGATCTTGCCCGTCGCACAGGCATCGAACAGATCAACTGCCTTGAGGCCTGCTGACGTGCAAATGGTTGGGCTGGTCCAGAAGGCCTGTACCGTTTCACGGTGCTCCGCGTTTTCTATTTCCAGATGATTGGCAAGCATATTGGCAAGGCCGCCGACTTCGCGACCGCCCATTGCGTTTGGCTGTCCGGTGACCGAAAACGGACCGGTGCCGGGCGTGCCGATGCGCCCTGTGGCGAGATGACAATTCAGGATCGCGCCGACCTTGTCAGTGCCGCATGCCGATTGGTTTACGCCTTGAGAATAGACGGTGACGACCTTTTTCGTCTGCGCCCAAGTCTGGTAGAATTGCTCAAGCGCGTTCGGTTCGATGCCGGAGTCCAGCGGATCAGTGGCGCGCGCAGCGTCCAAGGCCACACGACAGCCGCCTACATGCGCAGCGACATAGTCGATATCGATGTGATCGTGATCTGCGAGATAAGCGAGAAGCCCGTTGAACAGGGCGACATCACCGTCAGGGGCCACCGCCAGATGCATATCCGCCAGATCGCAGCTCGCCGTCGTGCGCGGATCAATGTTGACGACGCGCATTTCGGGCCGTGCCTCTTTGGCCGCAGCGATGCGCTGGTACAGCACAGGATGACACCACGCGAGGTTGGAGCCGACCAGCACGATCAAGTCTGCTTCATCAAGATCGGCGTAGGTGCCCGGCACCGTATCGGTGCCAAACGCGCGTTTGTGCCCCGCCACGGAGGATGCCATGCACAGCCGTGAATTGGTGTCGATATTGGCGGAGCCGATGAAGCCCTTCATCAGCTTGTTGGCGACGTAGTAATCCTCTGTCAGAAGTTGCCCCGAGACATAGAAGGCGACGCTGTCCGGGCCATGCTCACGGATCGCTTCGCTGAATTTGGTCGCGACCAGGTCAAGTGCGCTGTCCCATGTGGCCTGCGTGCCTGCGATCTGCGGATGCAAAAGCCGACCGTCCAGATCAATCGTCTCATTCAGCGCCGACCCTTTGGAGCACAAGCGGCCAAAGTTGGCCGGATGATCTGGATCGCCCTTGATGGTGCCATCAGCCCCCGCCAAGACACCACAACCAACGCCGCAATAGGGGCATGTAGTGCGTGTCATGTTCATGCGACAGTCCGGGCCGCAATGATGGATCTGTCTAACAAGATGCGCCCATTCTCGACCTTAGCAGGGTGGGTTTCGACACGGCCACTGTCCGCACCCTGCGCCTGACCCGTCTCAAGCGAAAACACCCAATTGTGCAGCGGGCAAGTGACGAACGCACCATGCACGATGCCTTCCGACAAAGGGCCACCTTTGTGCGGACAGCTGTTGTTAAGCGCGTAAACTTCATCTTGAGCCGTGCGAAACACCGCAACACACCCAGCGTGCGTTTTCACCACCCGTGACCCGCGTTGTGGCACGTCGTCCAAGGCGGCAATGTCCATCCAGTTGCTCATTCCGCGGCCTCCAAAGCGAGGCTCGCCAAGGGCTGATAACTTTCCGCCCTCTTCTGCACATGATCCGCCCAAGGGTCGCGGCGATAGATGCTTTGGCTCAGTTCAAACCGTTCAACCAAAGCGGCGCGCTCGGTCAAATCATCGACCACACGTTCCTTTATCCACTCCATCCCGACCTTGGCCATCCACTTGTAAATCCGGTCCAGATAACGAGCATTCTCGCGGTAGGCCTGCGTGATCGCCTTGATCACGTCGATGGTTTCTTCCTCTGTCGCCACTTGCACCAACAGCTCAGTCTCGCGCACATCCATGCCCGCCGCTCCGCCGATGCTGATCTGATAGCCGCTATCGACACAGACAATCCCGATGTCCTTGCATGTCGCCTCGGCACAATTGCGCGGGCAACCCGACACACCAAGCTTCAGCTTATGGGGCGTCCACGATCCCCACAGCGTCTTTTCGAGTTTGATGCCCAGCCCTGTGCTGTCTTGCGTGCCAAAGCGGCAATGATCAGTCCCCACACAGGTCTTTACCGTGCGCAGACCCTTGGAATAGGCATGTCCCGAGACCATCCCGGCCGCGTTCAAATCGGCCCAGATGGCGGGAAGGTCCTCACCTTTCACCCCCAGCAAATCAATGCGCTGGCCGCCAGTGACCTTGACCGTGGGCACGGCGTATTTATCCGCCGCATCGGCAATCGCTCGCAGCTCGTCGGGCGTGGTGATCCCGCCCCACATGCGCGGCACGACGCTGAATGTGCCGTCCTTCTGGATATTCGCGTGTTTGCGTTCATTGATGAACCGGCTTTGCGGATCATCTTGATACACAAGCGGCCAATCAGCCAGCAGATAGAAATTGAGCGCAGGCCGGCAGACATGACACCCGCAAGATGTCTTCCACCCACACTCCTGCCAGACGGCGGGCATGGAGGTGAGGCGTTGCGACTTGATCATACGGCGCACGTCCTCATGGGTCATGTCAGTGCAGGCACAGATCGACGCAGCAGCAGGCAACACGAAATCATCGCCCAAGGTGACGGCCAAAACCTGTTCGACCAATCCGGTACATGTTCCGCAAGACGCCGATGCTTTGGTGGTGGCTTTTATCGCTGCGAGATCGCCAGCGCCTGCTGCAATCGCGTCTTCAATCTGGCCTTTGCAAATGCCGTTGCAGCCACAGATTTCCGCATCACGCGATAAGGCTGCAACGGCTGCGAGCGGGTCCAGCGGGGTGCCCCCCTGATAAGCGGGGCCAAAGATCAGCGTATCGCGCATTTCGGCAATGTCAGTACGTTCGCGGATCAATCCAAAGAACCAATTGCTGTCGGCAGTATCGCCGTACATGACCGCGCCGATGACCACGTCACTCTCGATCACCAGACGGCGGTAGACACCACGCGCCGGATCGCGGAACACAATGTCTTCGCGGCCATCCCCGTCGGCGAAGTCACCAGCACTGAACAGATCGCATCCGGTCACTTTCAGCTTGGTCGAAAGCTCCTTTTGAACAAATGTAGCGTGCTCGCCCAACAAGGTTTTGGCCGCCACACGCGCTTGATCATACAAGGGCGCGACAAGGCCAAAAATCGCGCCATCATGTTCGACACATTCACCTACAGCCAGAATGTCGGCATCAGAGGTGACCATCTGAGCATCCACATGAATGCCGCGCCCAACAGCAAGCCCCGCCTCAGACGCCAGCGTCACATTGGGTCGGATGCCAACGGCCATGACCAGCAGATCACACGGCAACTTGGTGCCATCATCCAGCAATAATGCGCGGACATGTCCGTCTTTTCCCAGTATCTCTTTTGAGTTGGCGGAACATTTGACTGTTATGCCCTTGTCCACCAGTGCGCGGCGCAAAAGGTACCCCGCGGCTTCGTCCAACTGGCGCTCCATCAGGTGGCCCATGATATGGACAACCGTGACGTCAACGCCGCGCGCAGCCATGCCAGCGGCGGCCTCAAGCCCCAACAAACCACCACCAATGACGACGCATTTGTTGTCAGGCCCAAGCCCCATCATTCGTTCGGTGTCTTCCAGATCGCGGTAGGCGATGACGCCTTCCAGATCATGGCCAGGCAGGGGGATGATGAAAGGATTGGAGCCGGTTCCGAACATTAGCTTGTCATAGGCCAGCACATCGCCGTTTGCGGCTGTCACCGTCTTGGCCCCGCGGTCGATGCTGGCGATCTTTTCACCAAAGCGGCAAGTCACCCCATTGTCAGCGTACCATTGCGCAGCGTGCGTCTCAATCTCTGCATAGGTTTTGTCACCAGCCAGCACGGGCGAAAGCATAATGCGATTATAGTTGCCGCGCGGTTCTGCGTTAAACAGGGTCACGTCATAGGCGTCCGGTGCTGTTTCCAGCAGGGTTTCCAAGGCACGACCCGTCGCCATGCCCGCCCCGATGATGATCAGTTTCTGTGGCATCTGTTTACTCCGCTGCGATTGGTTTTTTGGGGGCGGTTGAGGTGGTCTTGGACGTGTTGCCATGCTCGTACTCCTCAAGGAAATCGAGAACCTCTTGGCGGTAGGTATAATAATCTGGATGTTCCAGCAGCGCCTTGCGGGTGCGGGGGCGCGGCAGTTTTACATTCGTGATCTTGCCGATGGTCGCCTGCGGCCCGTTGGTCATCATCACCACGCGGTCGGCGAGCAAGATTGCCTCGTCCACATCGTGTGTCACACAAACGGCGGTGACTTTGGTACGCGACCACACCTCCATCAGGACCTCTTGAAGCTCCCATCGGGTGAGGCTGTCGAGCATGCCAAAGGGCTCATCCAGTAACAACAATTTGGGCGAGAGCGCAAAAGCCCGCGCAATGCCGACACGTTGTTTCATACCGTTGGAAAGCGACGCGGCATTCTTGTCCATACTGTCGGCCAGACCAACGCGCTCAAGATAATATTCGATCACATCCTGCCGCTCTGCTTGAGAGGCGCGGGGGTAGACCTTATCCACCCCAATCGCGACGTTCTCTTTGGCGGTGAGCCACGGAAACAGGTTGGGCGATTGGAACACCACAGCGCGTTCGGGGTCTGCGCCCTCGACGTTCCAGCCATCCAGCCGGATCGCCCCTTTGGAAATCGGGTTCAGCCCCGCCGCCATGGTCAGCACTGTGGATTTGCCACAACCTGAATGCCCGATCAGCGAAATAAACTCGCCCTTGTTGATCTTGAGGTCAAAATCCTCGACCACCGTCAGCGGTCCCTTGGGCGTAGGATAGATTTTGTGAAGTTGCGAGAAATTGAGGTAGCGTTCCTCGATGGGGCTTTTCTGCGCTTCGGCCACGACACGTGGCACCGCGTGAATGGGGGTGACATTGGGCAGGGTCTTGGTTTCTTCAACCTTTGCCTCGATGCCGACATCCATCAGGTATTTTGTCACGCTGGCCCGCAACGCCTTGAACGTATCGTCGTTGTTCATAGCCATCCGGTCACGCGGGCGCGGGATGTTGACCTCAATGGGGTCAGCAAGTGTGCCATCTGGGTTCAGCGGCACGATACGGTCGGCCAGCAAAATGGCCTCATCCACATCATTGGTAATCAGGATGCACGTCTTTTTGTCACGCTCCCAAATCTCAAGGATTTCATCCGCCAGATTGGCCCGTGTCAGCGCGTCCAATGCCGACAGCGGCTCGTCCAGCAGCAACATCTCGGGATTCATCGCCAGCGCTCGCGCGACTGCAACACGCTGCCGCATACCGCCTGACAACTCGGATGGACGGCGGCTGATTGCCTGGGACAGGCCAACCATCGACACATAGTGGTCGATCTTTTCCTGCCGCGCGGCCTTGCTGAGCTTGGGGAAGACTGCATCAACGGCCAGACCGACATTTCCGCCGACTGTCAGCCACGGCATCAAGGAATAGCTTTGGAAAATCAGTCCGCGTTCCGGCCCCGGCTCGGTGATTGGCGCACCTTTGAACGTCAGGCTGCCGCTGTCGGGCGTCTCTAGACCCGCAACCAGGTTCATCAGTGTAGATTTTCCAGTGCCGGAAAAGCCAAGAATGGCGAGGAATTCGCCCTTCTTAACATCGAGGTTGATGTCTTTGAGGATCTCAGCGCGGTGGGTGCCTACGCCGAAACCTTTGTTGACGTTTTTGATGGATAAAATGCTCATGGGGATCACCGGTTTGCCGAGAAGGTGAACATGGACTGCAGCGCGTACATCACGCGGTCCAGCAGGAAGCCGATGATCCCGATGGTGAAGACTGCCACCATGATCTTGGCCAGCGATTGCGACGATCCGTTCTGAAACTCGTCCCAGACAAACTTGCCCAAACCGGGGTTCTGCGCCAACATTTCTGCGGCAATCAGCACCATCCAGCCCACACCAAGGCTTAAGCGCAATCCGGTGAAGATCAGTGGTAACGCCGAGGGCAACACCAGCTTGGTGATCTTGGTCCATGTGTTCATCTTGAGCACGCGGCTGACGCTGACGAGATCCTTGTCGATGCTGGACACCCCAAGTGCTGTGTTGATCAGCGTGGGCCACAGCGAGCAAAGCGTGACGGTGATGGCCGAGATCAGGAAGCTCTTGGAGAATATCCCGTCATTGCTGGCGTAAACCGCAGAGACGATCATGGTCACGATCGGTAGCCATGCCAGCGGAGAGACGGGTTTGAAAATCTGGATGAGCGGGTTGAGGGCCGCATTTGCCGTCTTGGATAGGCCGGCCGCGATGCCCAGTGGGATAGCAATGATGGAGGCAATCAGAAAGCCGAAAAACACTGTTACAATAGAGGTCCAGATTTGCGCGTAATAAGTGGGTCTGCCGGTATAGACACGCTCCTTGACATCCTCCGCGCGGCCGTCCGCAACCAGCTTTGCATTGCGCGTATCTTGGCGCTCGTAAAATGCGGCCGCTTTTTCACGTTCGCGTATGGCATCGGCGTTCAGGCTGACGGCCTGCTCCCAGACCTGCGCAGGACCGGGCACGGCACCAAGCGACGTTTGCACTTTGGGGGCCAAAGCACCCCATGCCAACAGGAAGATCGCGATCGCCAACAGGGGCACCCCCAACAAACGCCAGACTTCGCCAACTTGCGCCTTTGGGTTATCCCCTGCCGCCGCTTTCAGGATCGGGGTGAGCCATGCGAGACCCAGAACCTGAAACCAGTTGTCCGCCTTGTTGATGCGGGTGAACCGGCGGGCACGTTTGGCCTCTTTGTCCAAGGTGACAGAGGTGAATGTATCGGGGGCGGTGACAGACATTTGCGGTATCCTTCGATTTGGGCAAAGATGTTGAATGCGCCTCGCTGCAAATACCGCGCGGCGCTCAGGGCTCAGCCCTTGATTTCGCTATCAACGATCATCTGCTCACCCTTCAGGCCAATCGGCAGGCTTTCGAGGTAGGCGTTGGGCGAGCGCCCGTCATATCCGATCCCGTCGATGATATCCGCAGCAGGCGTTGGCGCTTTGAAACCGTCGCTGTCGAAGGGGAAGTCGGCCTCGTTCGCCATGCCTTCATCCACCAGCAGCTTGGCGGCCTTGAGATAGATATCGGGGCGGTAGACGTCCTTGGCTGTCTCAATGAACCACTCATCAGATTGCGGTTCGGCGATCTGGCCCCAGCGGCGCATCTGCGTCAGATACCAGACGGCATCCGAATAGAACGGATAAGTCGCGTTGTAGCGAAAGAACACGTTGAAATCGGGTGCAGGGCGGCGGTCGCCTTTCTCAAACTCGAAGAAGCCGGTCATTGAGTTGGCGATCACTTCGGCGTCCGCCCCAACATACTCGGAGCGTGCCAGCATCTGCACCGCTTCTTCGCGGTTGGCGTTGTCATTCTCGTCCAGCCAGATTGCTGCACGGATCAGTGCTTTGGTCAGGGCGATGGTGGTGTTGGGGTTCTCGTCCGCGAATTCCTTGTTGATGCCAAAGACCTTCTCGGGGTTGTTCTTCCACATGTCGTAATCAGTGATGACGGGCACACCGATGCCTTTGAAAACAGCCTGTTGGTTCCACGGCTCACCCACCGCGTAGCCATAGATTGTGCCGGCTTCCATCGTGGCGGGCATCTGCGGCGGCGGTGTAACAGAGAGGAAAACATCCGCCCCAATTGTGCCTGTTACATCTTCAGGCGAGTAATAACCCGGCTGCAACCCACCAGCTGCGAGCCAATAGCGGATCTCGTAATTGTGCGTGGAGACAGGGAAAACCATACCCATGTTAAAAGGCAGGCCTTCGTCCTTATACTTCTCCACAACAGGTACGAGGGCGGCGGCGCTGATCGGATGCTGCGGGCGGCCATCCTCCATCTTGGGCACATTTGGTTTCATCTGCTCCCAGATGTCGTTGGAAACCGTGATAGCATTGCCGTTCAGGTCCATCGAAAAAGGCGTGATGATATGCGCCTTGGTGCCGTAACCGATTGTGGCGGCAAGCGGCTGACCCGCCAGCATGTGTGCGCCGTCAAGTTGGCCATCGATGACACCGTCCAGCAGGACCTTCCAGTTGGCCTGCGCTTCCAGCGTAACGAACAGGCCTTCGTCCTCGAAATAGCCGTTTTCATATGCGACGGCCAAAGGTGCCATATCGGTCAGTTTAATAAAGCCGAAGGTCAGCTCGTCCTTCTCAAGGTCCAGCATTTCGGCGTAAGCGGCAGTTGCCAGAAGGCTGGATGCCGCGATTGCATATGGGAGTTTTCTAAACATCTGTGATGTCCTTTGTGTGAAAGGGCAAAGCCCGAAAAACTGAAAAAGCCGCACGTAAGCACCACGGAAAATTCCATGCTTCTTACGAGCGGCTTTGCTCTTGGGAGGGTTCCACCGGCATTGGCAGAATAAAGTCAGGCAGCAGTGTCTGACGTGTTGATACAAGGATTGAACAGTTTACCGGCAGCTTCAACAATTTTCTGCACTGCGGCATAAAAACGGCGATGGCAACGGATGAATGCCTATTTATTCACCAGAAGTTGCGGCAAAATCGAACGTTCTGCCGTCAAAAAACGCATCCGGCGCAAGAATCATCTGACCGCGAGACGATGCAACGGCAGTCTCCTCGCGGATCGTCCCTTCAATTTTTTCCGACGCGCCGGGCAAGTCCGCACCGATGGGGCCAAGGTTCTCGCGGTACAAATCCGTGCGAAAACACTGTTTGGCGCGGCCGATGCCCGTCGCATCCGCCCCCAGTTGCCGCGCAATCCAGGCAGCCTGACTGCGCCACGGGAAGGACGCGGCATGATCATGAAACATTAAGAACCGGTCGACCCTCGTTGGAGTACCGCCCTGCGACAGCGTTAGAAAACCAGTGACCGCAGGTTCGATCACTTCATGAGCGAGGTTAAGGTGTTCGCTGCGCCCCAGAATTTCGATGGCAAGTGGTTTGTTCTTCTCCAGATCCAGCCAGCGGGCGGATTGGTAAACAGCACGCATCAATTGCCGCGTTGTATCAGGGTGATCAGCGATCCAGTCATGGCGGGCCGCCAGCACTTTTTCCGGCGCAAAGCCCCAGACATGCCGCCCCGCCATCAAGATGCTGCCGACACCACGCCCGACAATCGCACTGCCCCAAGGCTCACCGACCCAAAATGCATCCACGTGACCGTTCGCGACAGCATCCGCCATGCGTGGAGGTGGGACGGTCACAATCTCGACCTTTAGATCAGGAGCCGTGGCGATCCAATAGGACAGAAGCAAGCGATGCATGGAGAAGGGAAACGGCACACCTACTCGCAAGGGCTGGGGATCACGCGTTGTTAAGGCGGTAAGCAACAGATTTGGATCGCCAAAGGGCAACATTCCCAAAGTATCTGCCAGCCTTGTAGATACACCAAACACAGTGCCATTAGCCGACAGCCCCATCAGACTGTCGATTTTTGCCGGCAATCCCCCAAGCCCGAGCGACATGGCAACGGGCATCGGCGACAGCATCTGTGCGGCATCCAGATGTCCTAAAGCAAGCATGTCACGTAGAGCCGACCATGACGGTTGCTGAATGAGATTAAGATCCAAACCTTCTTCGGCAGCAAAACCAAGTTCGCGTGCTATGATCAGTGGCGCAGAGTCGACCAACGGAACATACCCGCAATTCAAAACGGTGCTGCTCATGACAGCAGATCCGATGCCGTCACCAATGCTTGTGCGACATCAATAACCTTGCGCCCCTGATCCATCGCGGATTTGCGTATCAGTTTATAGGCTTCGTCCTCGGGTATAGAGCGCTTGCGCATCAAGATGCCCTTGGCACGATCAACGGTTTTACGATCCTCTAGCGCCTGTTTGGCAGCATCCAGCTCCGACTGCATCTGCCGCATCATCTGGAACCGTGCAATCGCGGTTTCGATCACCGACTTGATGCGATTCATCTGCAACCCGTCAACAACATAGGCGCTGACACCGGCGGCAAGGGCGGCTTGGGTCAGATGCTGGTCGGTCTGATCAACAAACATCGCAACAGCCCGCGATTTGGCATCAGAGACCGCACCTATGTGTTCCAGCGTGTCACGGTCCGGGTTGGCTATATCGATCAGCACTATGTCAGGGGCATGTTTTGCAACAGACTGCTCAAGCCCAGAAACCTGGGCAATTGCATGCACATCGTTCCACCCTGCCTCCAGCAGCGCGTCGATAATGTTTTTTGCTTTGGCACTATCAGATTCGACAACAAGGATGCGCAGATCTTTTCTCATCCTGTTCAGGTAGCGCCGTACTGCTTGAGAAGACATCGCCGTGAACGCGATAGCGTGTGAGGTCTGTTGGAGTGTGTGTATTTTGTGCAGTTTCTTGGCTTAGCGACTTATAAATGGGCACTTGGAGGTTGTCGGCTGTAGAGAAATTGGTCGGTTGAAGTCACTGAACTGTAGTAACAGAAGGCCGCTTTCAGACATCACAAGAGAAGCAACGAAAGTTCATTGTGGCTCTCACACGGACGTTTTGGTCAGCAAAATACGGCGCAATGCAATAATAGTTGCTATGGCGAAACTGCGCCGCAGCACCGATAATTTCGACGACGGTCCGGTTCGGGCCCAAAATTTGATAGTGATTTTTCAGTGCACCCGGACCAGACATTCGCTGGGTCACAGAAGATCGGTAAAATGGGCTCGAGGACTAAGCCGCTCGCGCGGCACTGGCGCTTGTTGCGGTCGTTCTACTTACTGATTTGACGTTGTTTTCGTGTTTTGGGGCTCTTGCTTGATGATTGGGACCTTCTCAATCGTCAAACAGGAGGTTCCCATGACAC
>DRFG01000118.1 GCA_011050655.1 Roseobacter sp. | reverse complement strand
GATCGTAGGTGCTGCAAATGCGGTGAATCTGACCGACGGTCTGGATGGGTTGGCGATCATGCCGGTCATGATCGCCTCAGGGGCCCTTGGTGTAATCGCCTATGCTGTCGGACGCGTCGACTTTACCGAATATCTTGATGTGCACTATGTGCCGGGTACGGGCGAGATACTGGTTTTTACCGCAGGTCTTTTTGGCGGAGGGCTGGGGTTCTTGTGGTATAATGCCCCGCCCGCGGCCGTATTTATGGGCGATACCGGGTCTCTGGCACTGGGCGGAGCCTTGGGTGCCATCGCGGTGGCGACCAAGCACGAACTGGTGCTGGCGATTGTTGGCGGGCTTTTCGTGGTGGAAGCCCTGTCGGTAATTATTCAAGTGCTGTACTTCAAGCGGACTGGGAAGCGCGTATTTCTGATGGCACCGATTCATCATCATTACGAGAAAAAGGGATGGGCAGAACCGCAGATTGTGATCCGCTTTTGGATTATCTCGCTTATTCTGGCAATGATTGGGCTGGCAACACTGAAGGTTCGGTAACTGTACGGCGTAACTACGCGTTCGCGCGGCGAAGAACATCGCCCCGTTAGAGGAAGCGATTTAAGAGAGGACGGAAGGGGGGCCAGCCCCCATCGCCCCATGGGGCGATCCCCCCGGAGTTTATCTTGCAAAATGAAAGTTGTTAGAATATCGACCAGCCCATCGCACGGGCGAGGCTGGCCATTGCTTGGGTTCCTTTGAGAGAGTTGCCGTAACGATTGAGCCCGGGGGACCAAACGGCAATGCTGGCTTTGCCAGGGACTATCGCCAGTATCCCCCCACCGACGCCTGATTTGGCGGGCAGACCGACGCGGTATGCAAAATCCCCAGAACCATCATAGTGCCCACAAGTGAGCATCAAGGCGTTCAAGCGACGAATACGTTGCGGCAGGATCATCCGAGGAAATTTTGGGGTTTCGATCAGGAAGCGACCTGCCATTGCGAGTTGGCGTACCGACATTTCAATCGCGCAGTGGTGAAAATATGTACCCAGGGTTTTTTCGGGAGTGTTTTTAAGATTGCCGCAGGAGGCCAGAAAATGCGCAAGTGCGAAGTTGCGGTGCCCATGTGTTGTTTCGGATGCAGCGACGGAGTGGTTGATATGGATGTTATCGTCACCGGCCGCTGCGCGGACGAACTGTAGTATTTCCGCCAACGTATCACGGGGTTCGCGCCCTGTCAGTATTTCGTCTGTGGTAACAATTGCCCCGGCATTGATGAAGGGGTTCCGCGGGCGTCCCGATTCTTGTTCAAGCTGGACGATCGAATTGAAGGCCCGGCCAGAAGGCTCACGACCCACCCGTCGCCACAATTGATCGCCGGATCTGCCCAATGCGATGGCGAGTGTGAAAACTTTGGTTATAGATTGCACAGAGAAAGCGGTGTCGGCATCGCCGGCTGTGTACACATCGCCGTCGTCGGTCGTAACGGCGATGGCAAATTGAGCCGGATCGACGCGGGCCAGTTCTGGGATATACGCCGCGACATCGCCCCAGGTGTCACTTGCGCGCATGTCATCGTTGAGCTGGGACAAGATCTCTGGCAGAGGGGGCATGGGAAGCTCCGATCAGTTTCAGAGCTATCGCTAGCAGGAGAATGGGCATGATACCAGTTCAGGGATTGACCGGCGCGAAGGTAGCCATTTTAGGACTAGGCCGTTCCGGTCTGTCAGCTGCCCGAGCCCTGCGTGCCGGGGGGGCGCATGCGGTCTGTTGGGATGATAATCCGGCGGCGCGGGTTGCAGCCGACGCGGAGGGGTTCGACTGTGTCGACTTCCTCAAGCCGAATGCGTTTGAGGCCGTGGCAAGGTTGATCGTGTCGCCCGGTATCGCACATTTGTACCCCGCACCGAACCCAATCATTGTCGCGGCCCAAGATGCAGGCGTTGCAGTTGACAACGATATCGGGTTGTTTTTCCAAAGCTTTGCAACTTCTGCTTGGGATGATTTCGATCTGGTGCCCAAGGTAATAGCGGTGACTGGATCAAACGGAAAATCCACCACATCGGCATTGATCCATCACGTGTTAAAACATGCCGGGCGTCCGGCACAGCTAGCAGGGAATATCGGGCGCGGCGTATTGGATATGGAGCCTGCCATTGACGGCGAGGTGGTGGTCTTGGAGTTGTCGAGCTATCAGACAGATCTTGCGCGTAATCTGACGCCGGATATCGCGGTATTCACCAACCTCAGCCCCGATCATCTGGATCGTCATGCTGGTATGGGGGGATATTTTGCAGCCAAGCGACGTCTGTTCGCTGAGGGTGGCCCTGATAGGGCGGTGATTGGTGTAGACGAACCCGAAGGCCGGTTTTTGGCGGGCCAGTTGAGCGAAGGGGCTGCGGATGACCGGGTGATCCGGGTATCTGTTGAGCGTAAGCTGACGGGCCCTGGTTGGCAGGTATTCGCACGCAAAGGGTTCTTGTCGGAGTATCGGCAGGGCAAGCAAATAGGGTCGATTGACTTGCGCGCCGTGACCGGATTGCCAGGTGCGCATAACCATCAAAACGCCTGCGCGGCCTATGCGGCGTGCAGAACCTTGGGGTTTGCCCCGAGGGTCATCGAGGCAGCGTTTCACACCTTTGGCGGATTGCCACATCGTAGTCAGATAGTGGGAGAACGAGACGGTGTGTGGTTTGTCAACGACAGCAAGGCGACTAACGTTGACAGTGCCGTCAAGGCATTGGCCGCGTTCGAGAGCATTCGGTGGATTTGCGGGGGGCTGGAGAAGGAAGGCGGCGTGGGCGCGCTTGCCCGCCCCATAAGTACCGTGCGCAAGGCTTACGTGATCGGGCGCGAGGCCGCACAATTTGCCATGAAATTGGGTGTTGAGGCAGAAGTTTGCGGGACAATGGAAAAGGCGGTTGCACGAGCAGCAGCCGAGGCCGAACCGGGAGATGTAGTGCTGTTGGCACCCGCAGCCGCGAGCTTTGATCAATATGATAATTTTGAGCAACGGGGCGAAGACTTTGTAACTCAGGCTCGAAAACACTTGTAAGGAGTAACGCTGGGGCGCTGCCCCCGCAGCCCGAGGCTGCTCCCCCGGGATATTCGCCCATTTGGAATTTAGGCTCTGTGCGCTATGTCCCGAGCTGCGGCCATGGCGGAGGACCAGGCCCATTGGAAATTATACCCCCCGAGCCAGCCGGTCACATCGAGCGCTTCGCCGATGAAATATAGGCCGCGTACGGTTTTGGATTCCATGGTTTTTGATGAAAGGGCATCTGTGTCGATACCGCCAAGGGTGACTTCTGCGGTGCGGTAGCCTTCGGTTCCTGACGGGGTTAGCGACCAGTTAGAAAGTGTGTCGCAAAGCGTTTGCAGGCGACTGTCGGACCAGTCGGCTAGGTTGCCGGCAAGATCCATGTCGGCTGCCAGATGGTCAACTAGGCGGGTGGGCAAATGGTGAGCCAGCTCTGTGGTCAAGTTACGGCGGCCGGAGGTTTGACGTTGGTCGCGCAATCTAGCGAACACATCATCGCCCGACAACAGATTGATAGATATGGCGGTACCGGGCATCCAGTAACTGGAGGCTTGGAGTATTGCAGGACCGGAAAGGCCGCGGTGCGTAAATAAAATGGCTTCGTCGAAGGAGGTAGCCGCCGCAGTCACACGAGCCGGTGCGGCGGTGCCCGAGATTGGGGCAAAGCGTGCATCGGTAAACGTGAGCGGCACGAGGCCGGGACGGGTATCGGTGACGGGGATGCCGAATTGAGTGGCAATATCATAGGCGCGACCTGTCGCACCCATCTTCGGGATCGATTTACCCCCCGATGCTATAACCAACTGATTGGCCGTCACCGTGGTCGCACCTTGCGGGGTGATAAGAGACATGCTGTAGCCGCTGTCCGTTTTTTCGATCTGTTCAACTGTAGATTGGAGGCGCAGTTCTACCCCTGCGTTCTGCATCAGGTCTCGTAGCATGGCGATGATCAGCTTCGCCGAGGTATCGCAGAAAAGTTGACCAAGGGTTTTTTCGTGCCATGCGATTGCATGTGCATCAACTAGTGCGATGAAATCCCATTGGGTATATTTGGCCAATGCTGATTTCGCGAAATGAGGGTTGCGAGAGATGAACGCAGTCGGCGAGCAGTACATGTTAGTAAAATTACAACGCCCCCCGCCTGAAATGCGAATTTTCTCGCCGGGAGCGCGAGCGTGATCGACCAACAGAACTGACCCACCTGAGTGGGCTGCGCACATCATGCCGGCGGCACCCGCGCCCAATATAACCGTATTATAATGCATGAGAAGCGCTTTGCCTGACCAATACGTATCGGTCAAGAGCGTGTGAAGGCGGTTGCCTCATAGATAAACCGGCCTAACCTTGATGGATAAGATGAAATCAAGCAGGAGAAACCAAGGTGAATGTACTAGACGCTGGTAATGCCTTTCCAAGACTTGCAATCCCGGAGCTTCAGGGCGGGATGTTAACATTAGGAGAGCCGCGCGGGGACCATGACTGGCAAATGGTCGTAGTTTATCGGGGGTTGCATTGCCCAATATGCAAGAAGTATCTGATGACGCTTGAAGGACTTGTTCCCGAGTTTGCTGAACTGGGCGTGGATGTGGTGGCCGTTTCAGGGGATCCGATAGAAAAAGCACGTCAGATGGCGCAGGATCAAAACCTGTCTCTGGCGATCGGATATGATCTGAGTGTTACACAGATGCGCGAGCTCGGGCTTTTTGTATCTGACCCGCGAAGCCCCTTGGAAACCGACCGTCCATTTGCCGAGCCGGGGCTTTTCGTGATCAATGATGAGGGCAACATCCAAATCATTGATTTGTCGAACGCGCCATTCGCCAGACCTGATCTGCAAAGCCTTTTGAATGGCGTAAAATTCATTCGCGACAAAGACTATCCTGTCCGCGGCACGCACGACGGAACCTAAGCTGCTTTGCGCGGGGCACGATAAAACATACTAGCCCCGCGCAATAAATCGAGTTACAGTGGAAGTTAGATCCCGCAAAGGGGCGTTTTGAGGCAGTGTAGTGTAAGGCAGTATCCATGACAGAAATGGTCTATGGCGCGGTTCCCGTTCGAGATGGCGAACCTATTCTTCCAAAGTGGTGGCGGACAATCGACAAATGGGCGATGTCCAGCATTCTCATGCTGTTCGTGGTCGGCATGTTGCTGGGCTTGGCCGCATCGCCGCCTTTGGCTGCGAAGAACGGGTTCGATTCTTTTTACTATGTGCAGCGTCAGGCAGTGTTTGGCGTGCTTGCTATTGTGGCGATGTTGCTGACGTCGATGATGACCCCCACGCTCGTGCGCCGACTGGCTGTCGTCGGGTTCTTGGTGTTCTTCGTAGCGCTGGCGTTGTTGCCCTTTTTTGGCACCGATTTCGGCAAGGGTGCGGTGCGCTGGTATTCGATGGGTTTTGCATCCTTCCAGCCATCAGAGTTTCTGAAACCGGGTTTCGTAGTGGTCGCGGCATGGATGATGGCCGCTGCCCTTGAGATTAACGGACCACCGGGCAAAACCTGGTCTTTCGCGCTGTGTATCTCGATAGTGTTGATGCTGGCGTTGCAGCCCGACTTTGGTCAGGCTTGTCTGGTGCTGTTCGGCTGGGGCGTGATGTATTTCGTGGCGGGTGCCCCCTTGTTCTTGCTGGTGGGAATGGCAGGCATGGTCGTGGTTGCCGGAACTTTTGCCTATTCAAGCTCGGAACACTTTGCGCGGCGAATTGACGGTTTTTTATCGGCTGATATCGACCCGCGTACCCAGATTGGCTATGCTACAGATGCAATTCGTGAAGGCGGGCTGTTTGGCGTAGGTGTCGGTGAGGGGCAGGTGAAATGGTCGCTACCCGACGCACACACGGATTTCATCATCGCAGTTGCCGCCGAAGAATACGGCCTAATCCTCGTGATGATTGTGATCGCCCTTTACGCGGTCGTCGTCGTGCGTTCACTGCTGCGTCTTGTGCGTGAACGCGACCCGTTCATCCGTCTGGCGGGGACCGGTTTGGCATCAATGTTTGCGGTGCAGGCGATGATCAACATGGGCGTGGCAGTAAGATTACTTCCGGCCAAAGGCATGACGCTGCCCTTTGTCAGCTATGGCGGGTCTTCGGTGATCGCATCGGGAATCGCCGTGGGCATGTTGCTTGCCTTCACGCGGTCACGTCCGCAAGGGCAAATATCTGACTTGTTAAGCCGGGGGCGTGGCCGGTGACGGCACCTCTGCTAATCATCGCAGCGGGCGGAACGGGCGGGCATATGTTTCCTGCTCAGGCTTTGGCCGAGGTGATGCTGGCACGGGGCTGGAGAGTAAAGCTAACCACCGACGCGAGAGGCGCGCGCTTTACTGGTGGATTTCCCCATACGGTCGAGATCCAGCAAATCTCGAGCGCGACCTTTGCGCGTGGCGGCATCGCGGCCAAGTTGCTCGTACCGTTTCGTATCATCGGGGGCGTGGCGGGCGCGGTCATGGGGTTAATGCGAGACAACCCTGCCGTTATCGTAGGCTTTGGCGGGTACCCTTCCATTCCAGCCCTGACAGCGGCATGGGTGTTGCGGCGGCCGCGCATGATTCACGAACAAAACGGCGTTCTGGGCCGGGTGAATGCGTTCTTTGCCAAGCGCGTTGATATCGTGGCCTGTGGTACTTGGCCCACGGCGCTGCCCGACGGCGTTGAGGCGCATCACGTAGGTAATCCGGTACGCAAATCGGTGCTTGAACGCGCAGGTGCTGGGTATATTGCACCCGGCGATTACCCGATGGAGCTGCTGGTGATCGGGGGGAGCCAAGGCGCGAGAATTCTGAGCGAGGTTATTCCGCCTGCGATTGCCAACCTGCCGATGGACGTGTTGCGCAACATTCGTGTTAGTCATCAAGCCCGCGACGAAGACGGTCAGCGCGTGATGGAATTTTACGCCGAGAACGGAATAAACGCCGATGTTCAGCCGTTCTTCCACGATATGCCACGCCGTATGTCCGAAGCGCAGCTGGTGATCAGTCGGGCTGGCGCTTCTAGTGTGGCCGATCTCTCAATTATAGGACGCCCGTCAATCTTGATTCCATACGCGGCGGCGACTGGAGACCACCAAACCGCCAATGCGCGTGGACTTGTCGACGCCGGTGCCGCGATCATGGTGCCCGAGAACATGGCGAACCCCGAAAGCATAACCGCGCAAATTGAAATGGTGCTTGGCCACCCCGACGGTGCCTTGCAAATGTCGCGGGCGGCAATGTCGGTTAGCAAACCCGACGCCGCAGAAGATTTGGCCCAGATGGTGGAAACCCTGGCAAGTAAAGGATCACAAAGATGAACGCAGCTACGAAGCTTCCGACGGATGTTGGACCGATCCATTTTGTAGGGATCGGCGGCATCGGCATGTCGGGTATCGCCGAGGTGCTGATGAACCACGGCTATCGGGTTCAGGGGTCTGATCTGAAAAATACGAAAATTACCGAACGGCTTCAAGATTTGGGTGCGACAATATTTGAAGGTCAGCGGACCGAAAATATCGAGGGCGCTGAGGTGGTCGTGATTTCCTCTGCAATCAAGCCGGGAAACCCTGAGTTGGATGCAGCGCGGCTTGCTGGTCTGCCGATTGTGCGCCGTGCCGAAATGCTGGCTGAATTGATGCGGTTGAAGTCCAACATTGCTGTCGCCGGCACCCACGGCAAAACCACCACGACGACGATGGTTGCCGAATTGCTGGTAGCCGGGGGCATAGATCCGACGGTTATCAATGGCGGTATCATTCACGCCTATGGGTCGAATGCGCGAATGGGGCAGGGTGAATGGATGGTGGTAGAGGCCGACGAATCTGACGGCACATTCAACCGTCTGCCTGCAACCATAGCTATAGTGACCAATATCGACCCAGAACACATGGAGCATTGGGGCGATTTTGACAGGTTGCGCAAAGGCTTTCTGGATTTTGTGTCCAACATTCCGTTTTACGGAGTGGCTGTTTGCTGCACCGATCACCCCGAGGTGCAGGCGTTGGTGGGCAAGATATCTGACCGCCGGGTGTTGACCTATGGGTTCAATGCCCAGGCAGACGTGCGTGCCGCGAACCTGCGTTACAAGGCGGGTATCGCACATTTTGACATCAAGCTGCGGGCCGAAGCGGTTACGATCAAGGATTGCTCCTTGCCGATGCCCGGCGATCACAACGTGTCAAACGCACTGGCAGCTGTCGCCGTGTCGCGTCATCTAGGTATGAAGGCCGAAGAAATACGGGCGGCGCTCGCCGGATTTGGAGGCGTTAATCGACGGTTTACCAAAGTTGGTGAAGTTGACGGAGTGACAATCATTGATGACTACGGTCATCATCCCGTTGAAATTACCGCCGTTCTCAAGGCGGCGCGCCAAGCGACCGAGGGGCGGGTAATTGCCGTGCATCAGCCACACCGCTACAGTCGTTTGCACCATCATTTCGAAGAATTCTGCGCCTGTTTCAATGATGCAGATGTGGTCGGAATTGCCGAGGTGTATTCTGCTGGCGAAACTCCGATCGAAGGGGCGAGCCGTGATGATCTGGTCGCCGGACTAATCCGACACGGCCATCGCCATGCCCGTGCCGTCGAAAGCGAGGAAGACCTGGCGCGTTTGGTCCGAGAGCAGGCAGGCCCAGGCGACATGGTTGTATGCCTTGGGGCCGGGACGATCAGCACTTGGGCCAATGCATTGCCTGCCGCACTTGTGGCACTCAAGAAAGAGGCTGTCTGATGGCCCGCTCCGGTAAGACAGGAGGGTACTGATGGCGCTGCTGTGGGGCTCTATCCTTTGGGTTTTTTGCTCTGCTACGGTGGCAACTCTTCCTGTTCGGGTGCAGTATCTGCCTGGTGCGATATTGCTGGCTATAGCGCCGGTATTGATTGTGATGATTGGTTTTCAAGTCGGGTGGATCTTCGCGCTTCCCGCGTTGGCAGCGTTTGTATCTATGTTCCGAAACCCGTTACGAATTTTGATAGCAAAATTGTTCAAAGCAAACCCTGAGGTGACCAGATGACCCTCTCATTGGTTCTTGCCTGCTTTTGGGCGGTGGTCGCAAATATTTTGGCCATGACATCAAGCACAGATAACCATTGGCGCCATGCGTATGGGCTAATCATTATAGGCATCCCGATTCTGGGATATGTCACCATGCAACACGGCCCTTGGCTTGGGTTGCTGGTATTGGCTGCGGGGTGTTCAGTGCTGCGCTGGCCGGTTGTGCATTTGATGCGTTGGGTCAGGCTACGCAGTTTTCGGGGCCCGGCAGAATGACCACAACGCTTGCGCTGTTGGTCATGGTGCTGGTGGTTTGGATGATCGCGGCCGGCTGGTGTGGCTTCGGCAAGCGGTTTCTCGGTTTCGTGCTGGTGTTGGCGGTCGGGCTGGCATTGAATTGGGGTTGGATGGTGTGGGGGCTAGACGCCAAACCCTTGGAGCACCCGGTCCTGATGGCGCAAGGCGCGGCGATTGGATATGCCTTGAGCGCCTTCGCAATCGGGTGGATGGCCGGGCGCATCACCCGCGAATTTCAGGCGACTCGTATCGAACGAAACGCGGGTAAACAGGACTCCTTGGATTTGACGCAGCGTGAAAAGGACGCTACCCCGCCGCTATGACTGATTATTCATTCCCCAACATGCGCGGTAAACTTACCCCGCAGCGTCAGATGAGCGATCTGACATGGCTGCGTGTCGGGGGCCCGGCAGAGTTTATGTTTCAGCCCGCCGATGCCGATGATCTTGCTACATTTCTGCACGCCTTGCCGGCTGAAGTGGCGGTTTTCCCGATGGGTGTTGGGTCGAACCTGATCATCCGGGACGGAGGTTTGCGCGGGGTGGTTATTAGGCTGGGTCGGGGTTTCAACGACATCACCATCGACGGTGGAATTGTCACGGCAGGGGCCGCCGCGTTGGATGCGCATGTGGCGCGCAAGGCTGCGGATGCCGGGCTTGATCTTATATTTCTGCGGACCATTCCGGGCAGTATTGGAGGGGCGGTGCGCATGAATGCCGGTTGCTATGGCAGCTACACCGCCGATCATTTTGTCAGCGCCGATGCGATCACACCTGAAGGTGATCGTGTTACCTTGACCGCTGCTGATCTGGATTTTGCCTACCGTCAGACGTCGTTGCCCGATGGCTTCGTCATTATTTCGGCAAAGTTCGCGCCGCCTCAGGCGGACCCGGATACCCTGCATAAACGCATGGAAGACCAAGTGCAAAAGCGTGACGAAACCCAACCCACAAAGGACCGAAGCGCTGGTTCCACCTTTCGAAACCCCGCCGGATTTTCCAGTACCGGACAAGCAGATGACACCCATGATCTGAAGGCGTGGAAGGTCATCGAAGATGCCGGACTGCGGGGCGCGACATTGGGCAAAGCCCAGATGAGCCCCAAGCACCCCAACTTTTTGGTCAACACCGGAGGTGCTACCGCAGCCGAGCTTGAAGGTTTGGGAGAAATGGTGCGAAAAAAGGTTTACGATTCAAGTGGTATCACGCTAGAGTGGGAAATTATGCGCATCGGTGAAAAATAATCGCTCGGGCGTTCAGGCACAGACCGTTATTCGGTCTAATCTAAAATAAATAGGGTCGTTAAAGGCCCAATAAAAAAGGCACATCGTGTGGGAATGTCGAGCAGGACAACCCCGAAAGTAGCGGTATTGTTGGGTGGACCCTCCGCAGAGCGGGAGGTGTCGCTGTCAACAGGGCGTGCATGCGCCGCGGCTTTGCGGGATGAAAATTTCGAAGTTGTCGAAGTCGATGCCGGCTCCGATCTCTATAACGACCTGCGCGCGGCATCACCTGATGTCGTGTTGAATTGCCTGCATGGTCGGTGGGGTGAAGATGGCTGCGTTCAGGGTATGCTCGAATGGATGCGTATCCCGTACACACATTCGGGTGTCCTGGCTTCGGCATTGGCGATGGACAAGCAGCGTAGCAAAGATGTGTTTCGGTCGGCCGGACTGCCTGTTGTGGAAAGCGTGATTGTCGACGCGTCGGCGGTGCGGGCCGCACATGTGATGGCCCCCCCTTATGTGGTTAAACCCAACAACGAAGGGTCTTCGGTCGGTGTTTATCTGGTGCAGTCCGATAACAATGGCCCGCCGCAGTTGGATGATGCCATGCCGGATCGGGTCATGGTTGAACGGTTTGCAGCAGGCCGAGAATTGACCACCACGGTTATGGGGCAGCGGCCACTGACCGTGACTGATATCTTGACGACCGGCTGGTATGACTACGACGCCAAATACAAGGTTGGCGGGTCAACCCATGTGGTTCCCGCCGATATTCCTTCTGAAATTTTTGATCTTTGCATGGATTATGCCTTGCGGGCGCACAACGCCTTGGGGTGCCGCGGGGTCAGCCGTACTGATTTTCGCTGGGACGAAACCCTGAGTGCGAAAGGCCTGATTTTGCTGGAAACCAACACCCAACCCGGCATGACACCGACATCGCTTTCGCCCGAGCAGGCGCAAGCGGTGGGGATCTCGTTTGGTGCGCTGTGTACTTGGATGATCGAGGACGCATCATGCAATCGTTAATCAATCGCGTCAAACCCGCCAAACAGGCCAAGTCTGACCCGGCGCCGTCCCGCTGGGCCTGGCGTATGCAACGGTTGATGTTGACCCCGACATTTCGGTTCGGGTTGCGGGTGGGACTGCCGTTCAGTCTGGCGCTGGTGGCAGGCGTGATCTACCTTTCAGACGAAGCCCGGCGTGGTCAGTTGACCGAGGTTTACGTCAATGCGAGATCGAGCATCGAGCAGCGCCCCGAATTCATGGTCAAACTCATGGCTATCGACGGCGCAGGGGACCGGCTTGCGGCGCAGGTTCGCGCGGCTGTTCCGGTGGAATTCCCCATCAGTTCGTTTGATCTGGATTTGGCCGCGTTGCGAGAGATGGTAACCCAATTGCCGGGGGTAAAGCAGGCATCGTTGCGCATCAAGCCCGGTGGTCTTCTTCAAGTATCCGTGGAACCGCGTGTGGCGGTGGCAATTTGGCGGACTGAGGACGGATTGGTACTGGTCGACTTGGATGGCAACACGATTGGAAAGATAGAAAACAGAGCAGATCGTACTGATTTGCCCCTGTTGGTCGGCGATGCGGCAAATACCCGCGTCGCGGAGGCGCTTGAGCTATTTCGTACTGCGACTCCGTTAAACACCCGCTTGCGCGGCTTGGTGCGGATGGGTGCACGACGGTGGGATGTGGTCTTGGACCGTGATCAAAGGATAATGCTACCTGAAACACAACCTGTTCAAGCATTGGAAAGGGTTATCGCGCTGGAAAACGCGCAAGAGGTTTTAAGCCGCGATGTTGCGCGTGTAGATATGCGGTTGGCACAGCGCCCAACCGTACAAATGAACAAAGAGGCCACCCAAGAATGGTGGCGCATTAGGCAGATTTCGGGGCAATGAGAAGATGATGGACCTATATGACAGCCAGCGATCAATGCGACACATGCGCAAGCTCGCGATGCAACGCGGCGTGGTGGCTATTCTTGATGTAGGCAGTTCCAAAATTGCTTGCCTGGTGCTTCGGTTCGACGGCACGGGCCGTGTCTCGGAAGACGGTGAAATCGGGTCTTTGGCGGGCCAGTCGGGGTTTCGGGTGATCGGTGCCGCGACCACCAGATCACGCGGCGTGCGGTTTGGTGAAATCTGCGCGATGCAAGAGACCGAACGGGCCGTGCGGACGGCTCTTCAGGCCGCGCAGAAAATGGCCAACATCCGGGTCGACCATGTGATTGCCTGTTTTTCTGGGGCCGAACCCCGCAGCTATGGGTTGGACGCGGAAATCGACCTTGAGGGTCAAGTTGTCTCTGAACAGGATGTCGCGCGGGTTTTGGCTAGCTGTGATGTGCCGGAATATGGCGAAGACCGCGAAGTGCTGCATGCTCAGCCGGTGAATTTCGCTTTGGACAATCGTTCGGGCTTGTCTGACCCGCGCGGGCAATTGGGCAACAGCCTGTCGGTAGACATGCATATGCTGACGGTCGACGCCGCCGCTGTGCAGCATCTAGCGCATTGTATCAAGCGATGCGACCTGGAGCTGGCAGGTATTGCATCGTCTGCCTATGTATCCGGCATTTCGTCACTGGTAGAAGACGAACAAGAACTGGGGGCGGCTTGCATTGACCTTGGCGGTGGCTCGACCTCCGTGTCGATCTTCATCCGCAAGCACATGATCTACGCCGATAGTGTGCGCATGGGAGGGGATCATATCACCTCTGACATTTCCATGGGGTTACAAGTGCCAACTGCTAACGCAGAACGGATCAAGACCTTTTACGGTGGCGTGCATGCTACCGGAATGGACGACCGCGAGATGATAGATATCGGAGGCGACACCGGCGATTATGAACATGACCGCCGCACCGTGAGCCGGGCAGAGCTGATAGGCATCATGCGACCTCGGGTCGAGGAGATCCTCGAAGAGGTCAGGGCGCGTCTGGACGCTGCGGGGTTTGACCATCTTCCCAGTCAGCAGATTGTGCTGACGGGCGGGGGCAGCCAGATACCGGGGCTGGATGGCTTGGCAAGCAAAATACTCGGCCAGCAGGTGCGCTTGGGCCGTCCGCTGCGGGTTCACGGCTTGCCGCAGGCCGCGACCGGCCCCAGTTTCGCGTCAGCCGTCGGGTTGGCGTTGTTCGCCGCACATCCGCAAGATGAGTGGTGGGACTTCGACATTCCCGCTGACCGCTATCCGTCACGATCGCTCAAGCGGGCTGTCAAGTGGTTCCGAGACAACTGGTGACCCCTATATGCGGTGTTCAAACCGAAATAGCGGTAAAATCGGCAAAAAAACGCCCATATTATGTGGCAAAACTGTGTTTTCTAGGTGACGCAAGGGGCTAATCCCTATACAATGTGGGAGAATGCTCAAAAAAATGCCCCGCAAGCGGGCAAAACAATACAGGCGGACGGCTCATGACACTTAATCTCTCAATGCCAGGACAAGGCGACTTGAAACCTCGGATCACCGTTTTCGGGGTGGGCGGGGCAGGCGGTAACGCCGTGAACAACATGATCGAGAAGAACCTCGATGGTGTCGATTTCGTGGTTGCCAACACGGATGCGCAAGCGCTCCAGCAGGCGAGGGCTGAGAACCGCGTTCAGTTAGGTATCAAAGTAACCGAAGGTCTGGGTGCCGGTGCACGGGCCTCTGTCGGGGCTGCCGCTGCTGAAGAAAGCATCGAACAGATCGTTGATCACCTTGCCGGTGCGCATATGTGTTTCATCACCGCCGGTATGGGTGGTGGCACTGGGACAGGGGCCGCGCCAATCATTGCGCAGGCTGCACGCGAATTGGGCGTTCTGACCGTGGGTGTCGTGACCAAGCCCTTCCAGTTCGAGGGCATCAAGCGGATGCGGCAGGCCGAAGACGGGATCGAGGCTTTGCAAAAGGTCGTTGATACACTGATCATAATTCCCAACCAGAACCTCTTCCGTCTGGCGAATGAAAAGACTACCTTTACCGAAGCATTCTCCATGGCGGATGACGTGCTGTACCAAGGTGTCAAAGGCGTAACGGATCTGATGGTACGCCCCGGCCTGATCAACCTCGACTTTGCCGATGTCCGCGCCGTGATGGACGAAATGGGCAAAGCCATGATGGGCACAGGCGAGGCTGAAGGCGAAGATCGCGCGATCCAAGCCGCTGAAAAAGCCATTGCCAACCCGCTGCTGGACGAAATCAGCCTGCGCGGTGCCAAAGGCGTTCTGATCAACATCACTGGTGGCCACGATCTGACCCTGTTTGAACTTGACGAAGCCGCTAACCGCATTCGCGAAGAAGTCGACCCTGATGCGAACATCATCGTTGGTTCCACGCTTGATACCGAACTGGGTGGCGTCATGCGTGTGAGCGTGGTTGCCACAGGTATCGACGCGGTTGATGTGAATACCGAAATGCCGGTTCCACGTCGTTCCATGTCACAGCCTTTGCCTGCAAAGACCATGTTGGAAGAGCCTGCGCCGCAGCCCGTAGCCGCGCCTGCGCCTATCGCGGCCCAAGTCGAGTATGAAGATGAGCAGCCGCAGCTTTTCGACAACGGCAACTCAGGTAGCCAAGGCCAGTTCGACGATGAAAGTGTATTGGAAGAAAGCTCAGACACCGATGGCCTGCCCGCGCCTGCGTACCGTCCCGAGGTGGCATCCTTTCAGCCACGTCGCGACACGGTAGAAGTGCAGGAAACGCCGCAGGAAGCATTTGTAGCACCGCGTGCACCTGCGCCTGGTACACCTTCACCCGAAGCGTTGGCACGGTTGCGTGCAGCCGCGCAGAATGCGTCACCTGCTGCCCCCCAACGTGCACAGCAGCCACAGGCACAACAGCAGCGCCAGCAACCAGCCGGCGCTGAGCATGCTGAAAAGCGGTTTGGCATCAATTCCCTGATCAATCGCATGACAGGGCACGGCGAAACCGAAGGACAGCAGCGCCCTGTGCGTCAGCAACCACCTGTACAAACCCGCGCCTCTTCGGCAGCGCCGCAGCCGCGTG
>DRFG01000117.1 GCA_011050655.1 Roseobacter sp. | reverse complement strand
ATCCGACCTTAATTAGCCAACTGAACCAATATTACACGGCATTTCATTGGGGCAACGCAGAGCTAAGTCGCCGCTTTTCGGATCAAAAATTAACAAGAGAAGTGCCATGATGAATAAATTACGCGTTGTAGTGGCCCCGCTATTTTTTGCACTGCCAACTACCGGGTTGGTATGAGACGGAACTACTCTGGTGATTGCTAGCCATCCAGTGATTGACTCTGAGCAATGGCGCACCGTCTGTTACGGAAAAAATAAATAAGGAAACAGACATTCATCTCACTGGCTGGCCGTTGATTGCAAAGCAATCAAAGGGGAGTTGAAGTGCGGGACCGTGTGGTGTGGATGGTGTTCGAACATCCAAGTGAATTCGGGAGCCAAATTGCTGCGATCAAATCGATTGCGTCCAAGATTGGTTGTGTGCTGATACGCTTCGTACTTGGGTTCGCCGTGCTGAGACGAAAAGCGGTTGACGCGATGGCATTAAGGAAGCTGAACGGGACCGGATCAAACCGTTGGAACCTGAGCACCGCCAGCTTCGGAAAGCCAATGAAATTCTGAAGAGCGCACCGGCGTATTTCGCGCAGGTGGCGCACGACCGCCCGCTTCGGAAATGATCGCGTTCATCAAGCAACATCGAGAGGTGTGGGGTCGAATGGGAAACCCTCAAATGGGTCGACTGGTTCAACAACCGCCGCCTGCTGGAACCCATCAGATACATAACCCCAAATGAAGCTGACGAGGCGTTCTATGCAGACATGAACACAGTTGGTAAAATCTTTTGAGAACAACTAAATAGCCTTCGATAAAACAGGCTCGGTTCATCCACTATTTTATCTTCGCGGCGTTAAACGTACCGAAATTATGTTCGAATTTGTTGCACCGGCTCAACTATGAATTAGTTAGTAACCGAGCGACACGCAATCACATCACGGCATCGAGCAGGAGCCAGTAAATGCAGATTGAAAGTTACGGGAGCGTTACTCGCCCCTCCGGTGGTGGGGAGATGGGTCAGTTAATCCAAGAATTCGATTGGGCTGAAACGGCGCATGGCCCCTTAAGTAGCTGGCCACAAGTGTTGCGTGTTCTGGTCGATCTGATGCTGAATTCAAGTCAGCCCATGTTCATTGTATGGGGCCAAGAACATACACTTCTCTACAACGATCCCTACGCGGAAATACTCGCTTCCAAGCACCCTGCGCTAGGTATGCCCTTTGACCAAGTCTGGAGTGAGATCTGGGCAACGGATCTGGCCCCCATCGTAAAGAGGGCCTACGCTGGCGAAGCCCTGCACATGGACAACATCCCCCTCAAAATGATGCGCAAGGGTTATCTGGAGGAGACCAATTTTTCGTTTTCCTACACGCCGGTGCGCGATCATAATAATGTCGTGCAAGGGTTTTTGTGCCCCTGTCTCGAGATCACGGAACAGGTACTTGAACAGCGCCGCGCCCGGCTCAGGGCGGAAATGACAGATAGATTTCGAACGCTTCGCGATCCGGTAGCGCTCAGCTTTGAGGCCTCCGCTCTCGTCGCCCGCCACCTTGGCGTCGAACAGAGCGCCTATGCCGAGATCGACGAACTCGGTGAATTTGCGCTGATCGAAAACGATTGGAACGACGGTGCCATATCGAGCAATGCAGGGCGTCATCGATTGGAAGATTTCGGAGCTGAATTTGTCGCGGATTTGAAAGCAGGACGCAGTGTAGTCATTGCCGATGTGCGCGAAGATTCACGCACATCGACACCGGATGCAGCGGAGACCTTTGCACAGCGTGGTATCCGCGCCTTACTCAATGTCCCCCATCTGCGCGACGGTCAGCTCGTCGCGGTTCTGGCGGTTCACTGTGCCAAGCCGAAACATTGGCACCCGGCTGACATCGTATTGGTAGAAGAGGTTGCTCAGCGGACCCATGCGGCGGTTGAGGGTGCACGATCCGAAGCCGCGCGGCGCGTCAGTGAAAAGCACCTTCGCGAAACGCGCGACGCACTGGCGCTGGCCACGACTGCCTCGAACCTGGGTTGGGCCACGTGGGACTTCACGTCCGGCGCTGCAAGTCTAGACGCTTGCGGGCGCGAAATCATGGGGTTCGACGAGAATGAAATAACCTGTGCCGACTGGATGAAACGCGTTCATCCAGAGGACCGAGATGGACTTAATGATGAGGTTCGCAAATGCGTGCGCGAAAGGCGGCCCTTTGATCTGGAATACCGGGTCGTTCAACCGGACGGCAGCCTTCGTCACGTGCATGGTACCGGGATTTTTGAAGCCGACACCGATGGCGAGCCAGCGCATGGCACTGGGTTCGTGCGAGACGTAACGGAGCGCACAAATTCCGAAGCACACCAGAACATGCTGATGGCCGAACTCGACCATCGGGTGAAGAATATCCTCGCAGTCGTGCAGTCAATTGCACGCCAAAGTTTGAAGCGTGGTCAGGATGCTGGACCGGAAGCTGCCAATCGTCTTATCGGACGGATCTCCGCACTGGCTCAGTCCCACTCGCTTTTGGCACAAAGCCGATGGGAAGGAGCCTCTTTCAAAACTCTGATCGAGAATGCAATCGCCCCTTACCTGGGCGATGGCGTCGGGCGTATCGTTGTCGACGGGCCCGAGTTGAAGGTCACCCCCAAAGCCGCCCAAGCCCTGACACTCGCACTGCACGAGTTGGTCACCAACGCCGCCAAATACGGTGCACTATCCAGT
>DRFG01000116.1 GCA_011050655.1 Roseobacter sp. | reverse complement strand
TGACCCATGTCTGTCGCCAGCGTTGGCTGATAGCCAACCGCCGAAGGAATACGACCCAGCAGAGCGGAAACCTCGGAACCCGCTTGTGTGAAGCGGAAGATGTTGTCGACGAAGAACAGAACATCAGTACCGGACTGGTCGCGGAACTGTTCGGCCAATGTCAGACCTGTCAGAGCAACACGCATACGCGCTCCGGGAGGTTCGTTCATCTGGCCGTACACCAGAGCAACCTGAGATTTCTCAAGGTCATCAGGGTTGATAACATTGGATTCGATCATCTCGTGGTACAGGTCGTTACCTTCACGGGTCCGTTCACCAACACCGGCGAAAACCGAATAACCGGAGTGCACCTTTGCGATGTTGTTGATCAATTCCATGATCAGAACGGTTTTGCCAACGCCGGCACCCCCGAACAGACCAATTTTACCACCCTTGGCGTAAGGGGCCAGCAGGTCGATAACCTTGATGCCTGTTTCCAGCACTTCGGACGATGTCGACTGTTCGGCGAACTCGGGCGCGTCAGCGTGGATAGAGCGACGCTCTTCCGATTTGATCTCGCCTTTTTCGTCAATGGCTTCGCCTACAACGTTCATGATGCGACCCAAGGTGGCGTTGCCAACAGGGATAGAGATTGGTGCGCCTGTGTCTTCGACGCGCTGACCACGGACCAAACCTTCGGTCGCATCCATCGCGATGGTACGCACTGTGTTTTCCCCAAGGTGCTGAGCAACCTCGAGGATTAGCTTCTTCCCGTGGTTTTCAGTTACGATAGCGTTAAGGATCTCCGGCAGGTGATCCTCGAACTGCACATCGACGACGGCGCCGATGACTTGTGTAATTTTGCCGACTGCGTTTGCCATGTCGTTTCTCCGATTTGTTCTACAGCGCTTCCGCGCCGGAAATGATTTCGATCAGCTCGTTGGTGATAACGGCCTGGCGCGAACGGTTATATTCGATGGTCAGATCTTCGATCATCTCACCCGCGTTCCGTGTCGCGTTGTCCATTGCCGACATCCGGGCCCCCTGTTCAGAGGCCGCGTTTTCCAGCAGAGCCGAGAAGATCGCCGTTGCGACGCCGCGCGGCAGCAGGTCAGCCAAAATGGCCTCTTCGCTGGGCTCGTAGTCGAACAATGTCGTCGCCTCGTCCGCGCCTTCTTCTGAATCAAAGGAAGCGGGGATGATCTGCTGTGCCGTGGGGATCTGGCTGACGACGTTCACGAACTTCGAATAGAAGATCGTCGCGACATCATATTCACCCGCGTCGAACCGGCCAAGAACGTCCTTTGCAATGCCCTGCGCATCGGCATAGCCGAGTCGTTTGACATCGCTCAGGTCAACGTGACCGACGATATTCTTGGCAAAGTCCCGACGGATGCTGTCGCGGCCTTTCTTACCAACGGTCAAGATCTTGACCTCCTTACCCTTGGCGATGAGGCCACGGGCATGGGCTTTGGCAAGCTTGGCGATGTTGGCGTTAAAGCCACCGCACAGGCCACGTTCAGCGGTCATGACAACCAACAGGTGAACCTGGTCAGACCCGGTACCGCTAAGCAGCTTGGGCGCAGAGTCAGAACCACCAACCGATGCAGCCAACCGCGACATCACAGCGTTAAAACGCTCTGTGTAGGGGCGGGACTGCTCGGCAGCTTCCTGCGCGCGGCGAAGCTTCGCCGCGGCAACCATTTGCATGGCTTTCGTGATCTTGCGGGTCGATTTGACCGACGCGATCCGGTTTTTTAGGTCCTTGAGGTTTGGCATCTGCCCTCCCTCCCTTAAGCGAAATCAGCGGCGAAAGAATCGATGGCAGCTTTGATCTTGTCTTCCAGCTCACCCTTCACCTTACGGTCGTTGTTGGTGATGTCGGCCATCAGGTCAGCATTTTTGCTGCGCAGGTGCGCCAACAGGCCAGCTTCAAAACGGCCAACATCCTTGACGGTGATCTTGTCGAGGTAGCCGTTTGTACCGGCATAGATCACGCAAACGATTTCGGCGTTTGTCAGTGGCGAATACTGTGGCTGCTTCATCAATTCTGTCAGACGGGCACCACGGTTCAGCAACTGCTGAGTGGATGTATCAAGATCGGAACCGAATTGAGCAAAGGCCGCCATTTCGCGGTACTGAGCCAGCGACAGCTTAACAGGGCCGGCAACCGAGGACATCGCCTTGGTCTGAGCCGAGGAACCAACACGCGAAACCGACAAACCGGTGTTCACAGCAGGGCGGATGCCTTGGTAGAACAATTCGGTTTCAAGGAAGATCTGACCGTCGGTGATCGAAATCACGTTAGTCGGAATAAACGCCGAAACGTCACCACCTTGGGTTTCAATGATTGGCAGAGCTGTCAACGAACCGTTACCAGCCGCGTCGCCCAGTTTCGCCGAACGCTCAAGCAGACGGGAGTGGAGATAGAAAACGTCACCTGGGTACGCTTCACGTCCGGGCGGACGACGTAGCAGCAAGGACATTTGGCGATAAGAAACAGCCTGTTTGGACAAGTCATCATAGACGATCAAAGCGTGACGGCCATTGTCGCGGAAGAATTCTGCCATAGCAGTTGCAGAGTAAGGCGCAAGATACTGCATTGGTGCCGGCTCGGATGCCGTGGCTGCCACAACGATAGAATAGGCAATCGCGCCTGTTTCTTCGAGCTTTTTCACCAACTGGGCAACGGTCGAACGCTTTTGACCGATTGCAACGTACACGCAGTACATCTTCTTGCTCTCGTCGTCGCCAGCGGCGTCGTTGATCTGCTGTTGATTCAGGATCGCATCCAGAGCAACGGCAGTTTTACCGGTCTGGCGGTCACCAATGATCAATTCGCGCTGGCCACGACCAACAGGGATCATCGCATCGACGGACTTAAGGCCAGTCGCCATAGGTTCGTGAACCGATTTGCGCGGGATGATGCCCGGCGCTTTGACATCTGCAAGACCACGCTCGGTCGAAGCGATAGGGCCCTTGCCGTCGATCGGGTTGCCCAGACCGTCCACAACACGACCCAGCAGACCGTTACCGATTGGCACGTCCACGATCGAATTGGTGCGCTTGACGGTGTCACCTTCTTTGATGTCACGGTCGGAACCGAAAATAACAACACCAACGTTGTCTGTTTCAAGGTTCAGGGCCATGCCCATGATGCCACCGGGGAATTCGACCATCTCGCCGGCCTGGACATTGTCCAACCCGTAAACGCGAGCGATACCGTCACCGACGGACAGAACGCGGCCAACTTCGGCGACTTCTGCTTCTTGACCAAAGTTCTTGATCTGGTCTTTTAGAATCGCAGAAATCTCTGCTGCTTGGATACCCATTTATCCGACCTCTTTCATTACATTCTGGAGGGAATTGAGCTTTGCGCGGATCGACGTGTCGATCATCTTGGAGCCCACTTTTACGATAAGACCGCCGATAAGAGTGTCATCAACGGTCGCATTCAACGTTACTTTCTTGCCTGTAGTCGCGGCCAGCGACTTGGACAATTTGTCAGACTGCGCCTTGGTAAGCGCCTTGGCCGAGATCACATCTGCTGTGACTTCGCCCTTTTCCACCGCGATAATTTCGCGCAGATTCTGGATCAGTTGCGGCAACACGAATAGACGGCGCTTGTTGGCCATCAGTTCAAGTGTGCTTGCCATGGTCTGGGACAGGCCCATTTTACTTGCGATTGCGCTGATTGATGCGGCTTGCTGTTCGCGGGTGTAAATCGGCGAATGGATCAGGTCGCGGAAATCTGCGCTATCAGCCAATGCGTCTTGCAGCGCATCAATATCTTTTTCGATCTGTGGAAGGGCTTTGGCTTCTTGGGCCAACTCATACACGGCAGTCGCATATCGCTTTGCGATGCCTGTAGACATTGATGCTGTTTCGGACACGTCCATCCTCTCGTACGTCAGTGCCGGATATGCGAATACATCGCGTCACCGGGGTGTTGGCGCGGCTTGAATTTACCCAAGACGTCTAAATCAGGGCGGATGTAGCAGACAGACCCGCGTCCCGCAACACAGTATAGCGAGGTTCCCGTACGAAACCGCGCCTTATTCTTATCGCTTTGGGATGATGCGACGCTTTGACCAGTTTTTACCGGTGTATTTATTACGATGCTTCTTATTTTATCGAGTGAAAACGATTCTTATCGGATCGTATCGAAGTTATACTGGCCTCGGGACCCCTGCGCCGGTCCCTTCCAACACGCCTCCCGACCTGCGTGCGGGTGTACGGGTCACTTTTCCCTTGGGTGGATAGACCAGCTTTGTCACCTCGACCATAAACACGCCTCCAGCCATCATCGTCGGCATATGGCGCCCGACTTTTTCGAACAACTTACCTGAGCGTCGAAAGACCCGTCGGGTAGATGGCAATTGATACAAGGCACCTAACTGTCGTTCCGGCAAAAACTGATGCTTTCGAAGCTGGGTCTCGAGCTGGTGAAGCGAATAGGGTCGCCCAAAGCCGAACGGCGTAATATCGCTGCGGGCCCAAAATCCGGCGCGGTTGGGCACGATAAAAAGCGCTCTACCCCCCGGCCCCAACACCCGCCAGCACTCCTCAAGCAGATCGCCTTGACGGTCCGATGTCTCAAGGCCGTGCATCAGAACAAGCCGGTCAACATGTCCTGTTTCGATCGGCCATAGCGTTTCTTCGGTGAGCACAGATGTGTTCGGCATGCCGGCAGGCCACGGCATCACCCCTTGCGGCCCCGGCATCAAAGTCATCACCCGCCGCGCATCCGCGAGATAGGGTCGTAACAGCGGCGCTGCAAAACCAAAGCCCACCACCGTCTGCCCCTTGGCCTCAGGCCATAGCTCCAGCATTCTACTGCGTAACGACAATTGCGCGGCCCGACCTAGAGCACTACGATAGTAGAAGTTGCGCAGATCTTGAACGTCCAGGTGCATGTGGCTGGGGCCTTTTGTCGGGTTCTGAGGGCTATATTAGCCTAAACGCGAGACCTGCAAAAGGGAACTCGGGGCGAAACCCGTTTGCAGCACCGCCCCCGCCGCGTTAGCGTTGCTATCCACACACTTCTACATCTGACAGGAGCCATACCATGCCCTTTGATCTTGTGACCATCCCGTGCCTGTCTGACAACTATGCTTTCTTGTTGCGTGACCTGGACAGCGGTTCCGTGGCGCTCATCGATGCGCCCGAGGCCGGGCCGATTGCTGCCAAACTGAATGAGCTCGGTTGGACGCTGACCGAAATCTGGCTGACCCATCATCACCCTGACCATATTCAGGGGGTCCCGGACCTATTGGCCAAATATCACGCCCGTGTCATCGGTGCCAAAGCCGATGAGCAGCGACTGCCAAAGTTAGACCAGGCCCTGTCGGATGGCGACACCTTCCAATTTGGTGGGCACCAGGTTCAGGTCATCGATGTTTCCGGGCATACGCTAGGCCATGTTGCGTTTTACGTCAGCGCAGCCAAATGCGTTTTTACCGCTGACAGCCTGATGGCGCTTGGGTGTGGGCGCCTGTTTGAAGGAACCCCTGCACAAATGTGGGAAAACATGCAAAAGCTCATGCAGTTGCCTTCAGACACCACTGTCTGCTCCGGTCACGAATATACGCAATCGAATGCAAAATTTGCCCTGACGGTTGATCCGGAAAATGCGGCACTTATATCTCGTGCAAGAGAGATTGATCAGGCGCGCGCCAATGACGTGCCGACTGTCCCCTCGACGCTTTCACTGGAACTTGAAACCAATCCGTTCTTGCGCCCATCCGACCCGGACATTCGCGCGCTTCTCGGGATGGTCAACGCCACCGACACTGACGTGTTTGCCGAAATCCGCGCGCGAAAAGATCGTTTCTAACCGCCGCAATCATGGCCAAAAATCGACTATCACAATAAATGTGACTTCGATATTGCAGAAAAACCTTGAAGCTTTGCCATGATCAACCAAACTCTAATACTATGAGGCCATGTTCGGCTGAAGTGCTCACGATGTTGGGGTACTCGGTCGACACAGTTCGAAAAGGAGCACACCTGTGCCTTCATTCTCGTCTACCCTAGAACAAGCAATTCACGCAGCGCTAGCGCTTGCGAACGCGCGTAAGCATGAATTTGCAACGCTCGAACACCTTTTGCTGGCCCTGATTGACGAACCCGACGCCGTTCAGGTCATGAAAGCCTGCTCCGTCGATATGACGGAGCTTCGCGAAACTCTCGTCGAATTTGTCGATGAAGATTTGAGCAACCTGATAACCGACGTGGACGGTTCCGAAGCGGTGCCCACTGCGGCGTTCCAGCGCGTTATCCAGCGTGCCGCAATCCATGTGCAATCATCAGGCCGGACCGAAGTAACCGGCGCAAACGTATTGGTCGCGATCTTTGCCGAACGCGAAAGCAACGCCGCCTATTTCCTGCAAGAACAGGATATGACCCGTTATGATGCGGTAAATTTCATCGCACACGGCGTGGCCAAAGACCCTGCATTTGGCGAACCCCGGTCGGTCTCGGGTGCGCCAGAGCACGAGGAGGAAACCCCCGGTGTGACCGAGGGTGACAAAAAAGAATCCGCTTTGGCAAAATATTGTGTGGATCTGAACGCCAAATCGCGCGAAGGCGATATCGACCCGCTGATAGGGCGCGAAGCTGAAGTGGAACGTTGCATTCAGGTACTATGCCGCCGCCGCAAGAATAACCCCTTGCTGGTGGGCGACCCCGGTGTTGGCAAGACAGCCATCGCGGAAGGTCTGGCACGCAAGATCGTTGCGGGTGAAACACCAGAAGTTTTGGCCGAAACCACTATATATTCGCTCGATATGGGGGCGTTGTTGGCCGGTACACGCTATCGCGGTGACTTCGAAGAACGGCTTAAGGCGGTTGTCACCGAGCTGGAACAACACAAGAATGCTGTGCTGTTCATTGATGAAATCCACACTGTGATCGGTGCTGGGGCGACCTCTGGCGGCGCGATGGATGCTTCAAATTTGCTGAAACCTGCCTTGGCTGGGGGCAAGTTGCGTACCATGGGCTCCACCACATACAAAGAGTTCCGCCAGCATTTTGAAAAAGATCGGGCGCTAGCACGGCGCTTTCAGAAAATTGATGTGAACGAACCCTCAGTGGAAGATGCGGTAAAAATCCTTAGGGGAATAAAACCCTATTTCGAGGACCACCATTCCGTCAAATACACTGCGGATGCCATTCGTACTTCTGTTGAACTGGCTCATCGATATATCAATGATCGCAAATTACCTGACTCAGCCATTGATGTGATCGACGAGGCAGGTGCTGCTCAACACTTGGTTGCTGCGTCAAAGCGCCGGAAAACCATCGGTACCAAAGAGGTAGAAGCCGTTGTCGCCAAGATTGCACGGATTCCGCCTAAGAACGTATCAAAAGACGATGTGGTCGTTTTAAAAGACCTGGAAGCGTCGTTGAAACGGGTCGTTTTCGGCCAGGATGCTGCGATCAGCGCGCTGTCGTCGGCGATCAAATTGGCGCGTGCGGGTCTGCGCGAACCTGAAAAGCCCATCGGGAACTACCTGTTTGCAGGCCCAACCGGTGTGGGCAAAACCGAAGTGGCGAAACAGCTTGCTGACACGCTTGGCGTCGAACTTCTGCGCTTTGATATGTCCGAGTACATGGAAAAGCATGCCGTTTCACGCTTGATCGGCGCGCCTCCTGGCTATGTTGGCTTTGATCAAGGTGGCATGCTG
>DRFG01000115.1 GCA_011050655.1 Roseobacter sp. | reverse complement strand
GCCTAAACACCTGATTCAGCCCTTTGTGTGGTGAACTGCAAAAGAACAACCGGTCGGGGTTACGCGGGGTATCGTCTGGGACAAGATCATCTGCGATAGGGTTATAGATTTATGAGATTTTGGGGTGTGGCCCTAGGCCGAAAAAACGGGAAAGCTGCCGAGCTTGGCTATCGGATACGCAGATCACCTCGATATTGGCTTCGGCCAGAGCTGCCCCCATCTGTCGGTTGTGACGGCCCGGATATACATGAAGCCATACCGCAATCGGGACACGAGGATGGAACCTCCTTAAGCGGCATGCAACCTTCCAGGGATTTATTACTAGCAATGCCAGACAGGATTGATCCTGAAAGGCCTTGTCTAGCGGTTGCATCGCACACCCTCCGGACCCGTCGCTTGTAGGTGCGTTGCGTTGGAAGAGGCTGAAGCGAAATTTGCCCTGCAGCGCACGAACGATTTTTAGAACTGTTGCCTCTGTGCCGCCTAAAGGCCGCGGTGCGGGTACGCCCGAGCCATAGGGTGCAGGGCAACAGGCATCGACGACGCCTATCCTTGGGGCATGTACGCTCATTCTGCCGCCTCCTTCGAGCTAACCATCGGTTGCTTCCCGCAAGTCGCAATGATGTGCGAGACCGTTCGTGCGGTTCGTTTTGACATAGGGATGTCTCTGGCTACTAATGGAGCTGGATTGCTTGTAAATCCGACCGCAAGATCCGGTAGGTCGACGGGTATTGGGGGCGATCTTGCCTGTGCTACGCCATTCGGCAACTTTGGCCCAAACCATACCACGGTCCGCACGGCACCGTGCACTATCGTAATCGGATGCCGCCGACTGGGTTAGGCTGTCCGAGGTCTCGATCTTTGTCAGCAACAGGTCAGGGATCACTCAGACAATTGCCCCGTTCAAGTTAATGCGATTGCGAAATTCCCTGCCTTCTTCAATACAACTTTCAAACCCGCCAAAGCGCGCAAAAACGTTTTGACGAAACAGGCCAGAATTTACATGGGTCCAGTCGCCCGTTACATCCGCACCCATTTGAAGGTTGGGAAAGATGTCATCAACGAGCGACAGATTCCGCCGGATTTCCACCTGCCGCCCGTCGGGCAGAATAAGTGCGTGATGTGTCAGCACCCGTAACTGACGCAAGACCTTGTCGCGATGCACAATATCGTCCGAGTCGTGAAAGGTGACGGCTGAACCACCAGTCAGCAGCAAGGCAGCATTCTTGGCCCCAGCAGTGCCAAGGTTCTTCTTTAGCTGAATATAGCTGAAATCAGGTCTGGAAAAACATGGCTGCAACACTTGTTTCGTGGCATCGCTTGATCCGTCGTTAACCATTGTTACCAAGCGATTCCAACACGATTGGTTCAGCGCCGCATGCACCGCCCGTTCAATAAGATGGGCACGGTTGTATGTGTGGATGATGATGTCGACACGCCGGTCCTTTTCGCTGCTCATGCGCCGATCTCCTTTGCGTCTGTGGCATGAAGAGTAAGTATGCGGTAGCGCGTGAGCTGCTCTGTAACCCACCACGCGGCCGGAAGCGGTAATGCAAGTGCGCCAACACCCAAATGAATAATGAGCGACAAATCACGTACGCTCCAAAGCGCTGCAACGGCGAGGGCAAACAAAAACATGTGAGCAAGTGGCACACTAGATTGACAGTTGTGCAACGATGTGGATTTGCGTGTTACTATAAATTTCTGCTTGCCGGGAAAACACGCATCGAACGTGGCGCGTGCCGCCGCCGGTGCAAGGGCAACACGGCTGGTGATGGATGACACACCCAACGCAAAGTTTTCAGACTCTTTGATGCTGCGGGCCATCAGGCGGCTTATGATATCTCCTAAGCCAAGCAGTATAGAAAGTGCCGCGACAGTCATCAGCACCTTGGGGGCTGGATTGAACAGCGCCGTTGCCAACAGCGCGGCGGCGGGGATAAGATCAAAGTTAAGCCATGCGCCAAGTTGCGCGATGATTGCAACGACTTGTCGGCTCCGCAAAGCGCCGCAATGCCAAAGCAGGTTTGGCAGAACAGAACCAGCGTGCGTAGATTGCCACTGGTCCAACGATAGCGCTGTTTAAGCAAATCAGTTAGCTCAGAGGCAATAGGCTATTACCCACGACCTTGGGGATATACCGCCCGGTGAACCCCCTTTTGCACAGGCGGACGCCCAGTTACGCATCTTCGGTTGTGGTGCTCCCCGACCACCCACCGCCAGCAACGCCGATCTCGAAATGACGCAAAGCGTGCCGGTCAGCAAAACCGCTTCGGCATCGTCTGCCATCCGAGCTTCGGAGCGGAAGTATTCTTCAAGTTTGATATCCACCCCTTGGGCGATATTGCCCGTGCGGCGATACGCTTGGGGAAATTGGACATAATCCGCCCCAGTCCGCGCGCGGCATCGGCAAGAAAATTGGGCTGTACGACGTAATCTGCATCAATAGTGACAATATGCGTCGCATGGCGCGATCCGTCATTACCAGCGTTTCTTCCTTGTCCACGGTCGTCACTGTAGGAACGTTCGCGTTGATAATTTTGATTGGCCATTTCGGTATTCCTCCATTGTTTTTTGCCCCATTGGAAACACAGTGTTTCCTTTGGTCATGACTAACTTTGGCGGTTTTTCCGATCGTTTCATTAAAGCGGTTTAAAGCCCCTACCCATCCCCTCAAGTACCACCGTAGATGAGCGTTTTTTTTGCGTATCGGCGTGGGAATTTCTGAAGGTGAGGCGGTACCTTCTGCCGCTTAGTAACGACCGAATGTGCCACACCCTTGCTTATACAAGCCAAGGGGCAAAGCGAGACCAGCTCGGCGCTGATGTTACGCTCCGGGTTTGTTGCCTTCACTAGGGCGGCACCTGGTAGACTCAGCCCCCGCAGACTTATGTGTAGCGGACGAAACACACGTCACCCACCATGACAATGCCTGTACGTGGTACCCTTTTACCTTGAACCTGAACGGGTGCGGAGAAGCCACCCGGGCGGGTGGCTGCACCTTGGTGAGCATGAGAGTGAAAACAATCGCGCCGGTCAGTGGTACCTACCAAAACCCTGCCGACAAAAGCTGATTGCGACGTTCGGCCCACAAGGCTTTCCAATTTTGAATGTTTTCCCATCATGGCCGCTGACAGCTTTCTTGACATGGTTTCCCCCGATTTTGATCACGACATTGCGTGTTGTCTAAATCAACCGGCTTTAATCCAACGCCTATGCGGGAGAGATAGGCATTTATTAAAGATTCCGTAATATCCAGACTAACAGATTCCCACGGTGTCAGCATAACCTGAATCTTCTTCGACAGCCTTAGTCTGGGTTAACGACATAAGGTCTTGTCTGCTTGTGGGTAAAATCAGATGCCTGCCCTTCCGATTAAAATTTCTGCAAAAAACGCTTGAACCTCTAGTTACTGAAGCTCCTATCTCTGTTGGGACATTCCATAACTGAGGTTTTTTTGATGCCCAACGATAGCTTGCACCCGCATAACCACGCCCATCCCGCGGTTGAACTGACGGCCAGCGCCTGTTGTGGCCAGGCGACACGAAGCACGCTAAACGCGGCGGCACCGCCACCGTCTGCTGGGCGCAGTTTTCGGGTCAACGGACTTGATTGCGCTGAAGAGGTGGCGATTTTGAACAAGGTCGTCGGGCCAAAAGTTGGTGGCGCAGAATCCCTAGCCTTTGATGTATTGAACGGCCGGATGACGATTCTGGAAGGCGCTGAACCCTTTAGCGATGATCAGATTATCAAGATCGTCAGCTCTACGGGTATGAGCGCCAAAGTGTGGGATGCGGAAAACGCACAGGCCGATCAGGCGGCGCATTTTGCGCAACAGCGGCTCTATACCGCGCTCAGCGGCGGGTTTTGGGCGATGGGCTTTCTCTATCATATTGTTGAAACCGGAGCCGCGGGTGCTTTGCGGTTGTTCTCGGGACACGGCGAAACGTCTATGCCACTAGTCGAAATGGGGCTTTTCATGCTCGCGGTGGTGTTTGGCGCATGGCTCGTCGCACCCAAAGCTTGGTCGGCAGCCCGCAGGGTGTCGCCAGATATGAACCTTTTGATGATCGTGGCCGTTGCCGGGGCGATCATTTTGGGCGAACTCTTCGAGGCGGCGACAGTCGCGTTCTTCTTTGCACTGTCACTTGCCCTCGAATCCTGGAGCGTGGGGCGCGCGCGCAACGCGGTGTCGGCTTTGCTTGATCTGGCCCCTTCGTCGGCACGGGTTATCCGGTCTGACGGGGTCGAAACGGATATCCCTGCGGCAGAGGTTGCGGTCGGGGATCGGTTTGTGGTGCGCGGCGGTGACCGTATCCCGCTTGATGGCGAAGTGGTCGATGGGCATAGCGACGTCGATCAGGCCCCGATCACCGGCGAAAGCGCATTGGTCGCAAAGGAAACGGGTGACGATGTTTATGCGGGTACGATCAACGGGGTCGGTACGCTGACCATCAGAGCGACCAAGCCAGCAAGCGACACAGTGCTTTCAAAGATCATCCGAATGGTGGGTGATGCACATTCACAACGCGCTGAGGTTGAACAATGGGTTACCAAATTTGCCCGCGTCTATACCCCGATCGTGATGGTGCTTGCGCTTTTGATAGCCGTAGTTCCGCCACTGTTGTTCACCGGCGCATGGGGCTATTGGTTTTATAATGCGCTGGTGCTGCTGGTGATCGCCTGTCCTTGTGCGCTGGTTATCTCTACGCCAGTCTCCATTGTCGCGTCGTTGGCATCATCGGCACGCAGCGGCGTGCTGATCAAAGGGGGGGCGTATGTCGAAGCACCCTCGCGCATGACAGCCTTAGCAATGGACAAAACCGGTACCATTACCATGGGCGAACCCGAAGTCGCTGCCCTGCACCCTATGAACGGCATCGCCGAGCGAGAGCTGTTGAGCGCTGCCGTTGCCCTTGAAGCACGATCATCGCACCCCTTGGCACGCGCAATCCTGGCGCGCGGTGAACGGGACGGCGTCAAACAGATTGCGGCTAGCGATACGCGTACCGTTCCAGGCCGAGGCGTCGAAGGTTGGATGCAAGATAAACCTGTTTGGCTTGGGTCTGATCGGTTCGCGACGGAAAAGGGGTTCGGCGATGCCATACCCCGTGACCTGCTGGTACAGATCGAAATGGCTGGCAGTACGCTGGTAGTGGTTGGGTCCGGTGACCGTCTGTTGGGTCTGATCGAATTGCGTGATCGGATCCGCGCCGATGCAAGAGACGTGGTTGCGCGCCTGCATGCTCAAGGGGTGCAGAAGATTATCATGCTGACGGGCGACAACGCACATACGGCCCGCGCCGTTGCAGCAGAGGTCGGGATAGATGAAGTGCGCGCTGAGTTGCTTCCCGAAGACAAAGTGACCGCAATCGAAGAACTGGTCGCGCAATACGATGTCGTTGCAATGATAGGCGACGGGGTGAATGATGCCCCAGCAATGGCAAGGGCACATTTTGCCATCGCTATGGGAGCAATGGGGTCGGACGCCGCTATTGAAACTGCGGATATTGCTTTGATGACTGATGATATCGGCAAGGTCCCGTGGTTGATCGACCATTCTCGGCGTACCATGAACATCATACGTCAGAATATCGCGTTTGCGTTGGCGACAAAAGCGGTGTTCGTCGGCCTGACTGCCTTTGGCTTGGCGACAATGTGGGGTGCTATCGCCGCCGATGTAGGTGTGTCACTGCTGGTTGTCGCCAACGCTCTAAGGTTGCTGCGTGCACGCAATGATCATCTAGATCTGAGCGGGGGTGAAAAAATTACTGCATCTAAGGCAGAAGTGGCCTTGGCCCATGGTCATTAGGTCCACCCGGTCATGGTGCAGGCACCGCATCGTTGCGGGTTTTCGTGTGGTTTCCCGCACGGTCAACATAAATTGAAATATACTGCAGATCAAACCTATGGGCTATGATTGAAATGTGGTGTAAGCGGTCAGCATGAAGCAATTTTCAGCCATTCACTTTGCTAAAATCGGGTTGGCCGCGCTTCTTGCGCTGGTTCTGAATATTAGCCTTGCCAAAGCTGACGTCCACACCGGCATCGTCGGTGAATCCGCCTTTGGGAAAATTACTTCTGCTGCCGATCTAGCCAAGCCCAATCAAGCTGATCACCAACAAGACGGAGTTGAAGGTTCGGCGCACCATTTCGGTGACTGCCATGTTCATTTCATCGCCGCTAAGAAAATCAAGATGGACGGCGATGCATCGCCCAAGGCGCATACTTGGTCTCAATCGGACGACCAGATGAGGCTCTCCTTGCTACAAGGGCTTTACCGGCCTCCAAGAAGCTAGGCTCCCCCCGAAATGATCACGGTGCTGACTTTCGCTCAAGGCGGATCAGTGGCTGAAGACATGCGATATTTCAGATAATAGCGCTGTCTCGGTGGCTCAATGGCTGTGACCTATCGTTTCCCCAAAACCAGAGACCTTTCAGCGCCAGCCCGAATGCTGCGCCTTCTATCCGTCTTGGAGCAAAGACCGAAAATGTATAAAAAAATCACACCCAGTGCCGCACTGGTGACGAGCGCACTTTTTTTCACGGCAACCCACACGATCGCCGCAACAGCAGAGCCACCTAAAAAACTAGAAACAACTGTTGTGGCCGCGGTTGGCAAAGATGCGTCCAACCTACCCGAAACGGATGGCCATGATCATGAGGGCCGCGAAGAGCGCGAAACCGTCGCCTCGAAAGCCCCCGCTGAAGATGGCGGCAGCCATGCAAACGAAACGCCCGGTGCTCACGCTGAAGACATATCTGACACCCATACTGATGAAGCTCCCGATGCTCACGCCAATGAAGCTCCCGATGCTCACGCTGGGGAAGAAAGTGGTGGCGACCTGGTCAGATTAACACCTGAAATAGTGGCCGAGTCCGGCATCGTGGTAGAACAAGCAAAGGTCGCAACCTTAGGTGAATCCTTGAGCCTGCCTGCTGAAATTCGTTTCGATACAAGCCGTGTGGCCAACGTGTCACCACGTGTAAGTGGTATCGTCGACAGGCTCTTTGTTGCCGAAGGCGACACTGTGGCATACGGAGATACGCTTGCTCTGATCACCAGTCGCGAACTGGCGTCGTTAAAAGCCCGCTGGCTGACGGCAGAGGCTAGGAAATCACTGGCGCAACAGGCATTGACCCGCGCCGAAAGCTTGTGGTCGCAAAAGATTGCGTCGGAAGCAAACGTTCAAACGGCGCGCGCAGAATTCGAAACAGCCAAGGCCGAAAGCGATGCCGCAGAGACCGAGCTGCATGCAGTGGGCATAGATCATTCGGCGCTTGCCGAGATAAACAAAGCTGAAGACGGGAATAACGCCGACGCCTTTCTAAGGGCACCGCTTGCAGGGACGGTTGTACGGCGCGCGGTGACATTGGGCGAAACCGTAACGGCAGGTGACGCCAATGCTAAAATCTTGTTTTCCATCGTGGATGACGGCATCGTTTGGGCTGATATCATCGTCTATAAGCAGGATATCAGTCGCGTGCGGGTCGGTGCTCATGTTGCTCTCAAATCGGATACCGGGGAAATAATAGCCCAATCGAAAGTGGCATTTGTTCTGCCCGTGATTGACGAAGTGTCACGCACCGCCACGGCAAGGGTCATCGTAGACAATTCCGAAGGCACCTTGACTCCGGGTCAGTTCGTGATTGCTGACCTCAGTGTTGGTACTTCAACGGAAGTGCTGCGTGTCCCGCAGTCTGCGGTTCAGTTGGTTGAAAACAACCCAGCAGTTTTTGTCCCTGTCGATGGCGGGTTCGCACCGCGCCCTGTCATGGTGGGTACAACCGCAGGGGGCTATGTGGAAATCAAGGCCGGGCTTGAAGAAGGTGATCTTTTTGTCTCGGATGGGGCATTTACTTTGAAAGCACAGCTTGAAAAAGACGCTTTTGGCGATGGCCACGGACACTAGGATATCTGATTATGACTGATTTTATGCACCGTATCGCCGGTGGCTGGCTGTTAGCCGCCATCGCGGCATTTGCCATGACAATCGGCGGGCTTTTCGCCTTCCGCGCCCTGCCCGTTGATGCGTTTCCCGACGTGACGCCATCGTTGGTACAGGTCTTTACCGAAACTGAGGGGCTCGCTCCTGAAGAAGTCGAACGATATGTGACCTACCCGATTGAAACCGCGATGTCGGGGCTGCCAAAGCTCAAGAACATGCGGTCAGTTTCGAACTTCGGACTATCGGTGGTGAACATCTATTTTGAAGACGGTACAGATGTCTACTTTGCCCGTCAGGTCGTGGGCGAAAGGCTGGCTGAAGCTCGCGGAAATATTCCCGATGGGTTTGGCGATCCACAAATGGGACCAATATCGACCGGACTGGGGATCATCCTTTATTTCCGCTTGGAAGATAAAACCGGTTCGCGCGACCTGGTTGAATTGCGCGAAATACAGGACTGGATCATCAAATATCAATTGCAAACGGTGCCCGGTGTTACCGAAGTCCTGTCTTTGGGGGGATATGAGAAACAGTATCAGGTCACGCTTAATCCCGATGCGTTGCTTGCGTATGATATCCAGATTGCCGATGTGATCGCCGCGTTGAAACGTGGCAACAAAACCGAAGGGGCGCAGTTTCTCGAAATCGGCTCTGAACAATACACCGTTCGCGGCGTCGGGCTGGCCAAGTCGATCCCGGATCTTTCAGAGATAGTGGTAAGCGTCGAAGATGGTCGTACCGTACGGGTGCGGGATCTGGGCGATATCTCCGTCGGGGGCGGCGTGCGACAGGGTCTTGCAACCGCAAACGGTAACGGAGAAGTCGTGGCGGGGCTGGTACTCAAGCTCTATGGAACGAACACGTCGGACGTCATCGCGCGGGTTCAGGAACGTTTTGAACAAATCAACTCGGGTTTGCCAGAGGGCGTACAAGCAGTGCCCTATTATGATCAAGGTACGCTGGTAAACAAGGCGTCGGCAACTGTCACGACGGCATTGTGGCAGGGGGCGTTGCTTGTCGCGATGGTAGTGTTTGTCTTTCTTGGCGGCTGGCGTCCCAGCCTGGTGGTGGTTTTGTCGATCCCATTTTCCGTCGGGTTTGCATTTATTTCGATGCATATACTGGGTATTAGTGCCAACTTGATGTCGCTGGGGGGCGTAGCAATCGCCATCGGCATGATGGTCGATGGCGCAATTGTCATCGCGGAAAACGTCGATCGAGGCTTTAAGGAACAACTTGAACCCGATGATCCTCGGACTCTGGTCGCCCGATCTACTGCCGAGGTGATAGCGCCTTTGGTCGCGGCGGTTGCGGTTGTCATCGTCGTGTTTCTGCCCCTGTTTTCGTTGCAAGGCGTAGAGGGCAAGACGTTTCGACCCTTGGCAGCGGCTGCGGCACTTGCTATGACCGGTTCGCTTTTCTATGCGGCGTTGATCGCGCCTTCGATGGCGTTTTCCCTGATGCGCAAATCGACCAAGAAAGGGTCGGATCAACCGGATAAACCAGGGCGCATTGCTGCAATGGTCAGTTATGCCGCCAGTTTTTTCGTGCGGAACCGTTTCCTGGCGATCGTTCTATGTGGTGTGCTGTTAGCTGCGGGTGGTTTTGCAGGATCGCGTCTTGGATCAGAATTCACGCCCTCACTCGAGGAAGGTGATATCTTGATGCGCTTGACGATGGCCCCGTCCATATCGTTGACTGAGGCGGCCCAAACGACAACCCGGGTTGAAAAGCGGCTGCTGGAAAACTTTCCCGAGATAAAATCGATCGTGACACGAGTTGGACGGGGGGAAGTCGGCGCACATGCCGACCCTACAAACAGTGCCGAAGCCTTTATCGAATTGAATCCGGCAGACCAGTGGCGCGATGGAATGTCCGCAGAAGACCTTCGCACTGCAATTTCCGAGAATCTGGAAACTTACCCCGGTATCGTGGTCAACATCGGCCAGCCGATTGCTATGTCGGTGGATGAACTATTGACCGGTACGCGCGCGGAACTTGCTGTCAAAATCTTTGGCCCGGATTCGGAAGTCTTGCTGGAGAAGTCCCAAGTGCTGCAATCCCTGCTGCAACAGGTAGAAGGTTCTGCCGAGGTGCAGGCGGATCAGATCACGGGAGCTCCGCAACTTGTGGTGACCATGGATAGGTCAGCTTTGGGGCGTTACGGGCTCAATGTCGAAGACGCGCTGGACGGATTGCGCGCTGCCGTGGGAGGTGCCGAGGCTGGATCGTTATTTGAAGGAGTACGCCAATTCCCGATCGTCGTCCGTTTCGACAAGGACAGCCGAGACACGCCAGAAGCGATCCGTCGCATTGTGCTTGAATCACCAGCAGGAGCGCAGGTGCCGTTGGATACGGTGGCGAACATCGACACTGTTATTGGTCCTCGGCAGATCACCAGAGAAGATGGCGAACGGTTTATCACGGTTCAGTCCAATGTTCGGGGGCGTGATATCGGATCATTTGTCGTCGAGGCGCAAAAGCTAACCGACGAGAAACTGAAGCTGCCTCCGGGTTATCGTCTGGTGTGGGGAGGCCAGTTTGAATTGCAGCAGCAGGCGAATGCGCGTTTTGCTGTGGTTATCCCGATCACTTTGGGCATTGTGCTGCTGATCCTTCTGATTACCTTCGGTCGGCTTAAATCGGCGGTGTTGATCTTGCTTAACATTCCGTTGGCCTTAACGGGCGGGGCCTTGGCCCTGTGGTTGACTGGCTTGCCGGTGTCGGTTCCAGCCACTGTTGGCTTCATTGCTTTGTTCGGCATCGCCTTGGGGAACGGTATGGTATTGGTCAGCTTCATGGATGATTTCGCACGGGCGGGTCACAATTTGGATAGCTTGGCCATTGATGCTGCTGGCCTGCGGGCACGTCCAGTTTTGATGACCGCAATGACAACCGCCTTGGGGTTGGCACCACTGCTGTTTGCCTCAGGGGTCGGTGCCGAGGTGCAGCGGCCGCTGGCGACCGTGGTGACAGGGGGATTAGTGTCATCCACCGTGCTTACCCTACTGGTGATGCCTGCTTTGCACCGTTGGTTTGCTCCCAAACCCGGCGGCCATCATTCGCTGGTCGAAGCAACGCATGAACATGATGTGACGTCTGCCCCGGTCAAACAGGTCTAGGCGGACGAAGCCCCAGACTGCGGGGCAACATATTTATCGGCGGCGGTGTGTCAGGCTGACATATCGCCGTTGAATACGCCATATAGGCCCCGCCGATCATCCCAACCAAACATCCAAAAACAACATTACCACAAGGCCGATTGCTAATCCGGTTGTTGCTTGTTTTTGATGGCCGCTGCGGTGGGTTTCAGGAATGATCTCGTGGCTGATAACATACAGCATGGCCCCCGCTGCAAAGGCCAACCCCCAAGGCAAAAGGGGCTGAGCCACGACGATCAGCGCCGCGCCGAGAAATCCGGTGACCGGTTCAACCAGCCCTGTCAACGCGGCAATACCAAAGGCACGACCCGCCGAATACCGTTCGCCCAACAAGGCGACCGCCACGGCCAGACCTTCGGGGGCGTTCTGCAACCCAATCCCCAAAGCGACCGGAAACCCGCCGGTGAACCCGTCTGCGCCGAACGCAACACCAACCGCCAGACCCTCGGGCGCATTGTGTATGGTAATAGCAATGATAAATAGCCAAACGCGTCTTAATGAGACCGCTTCGGGGCCTTCGCGACCACTGCTGAAATGTTCATGCGGTATCAATTCATTTACCACTGCGACCGTACCCATACCTAAAAGGATCGCCACGCAGACAATCAAAGCAGGTATCGCCCCATCGCCATAACGCACTTCGGCGGCATCGAGAGCTGGAATGATAAGCGAGAAAAAGGACGCAGCAAGCATCACGCCGGCGGCAAAGCCCAGCGAAGTATCACGCCACTTGCGCGAAGGTGTACGGCCCAATAGCACTGGTGCCGCCCCGAGCGCGGTCATCAGCCCGGCTGCAAGGCTTCCCAAGAAGCCAAGTGCAACAGGTGATAGGGTGGCGACCTGATCCATCTTAACGCGCTTTCATAGGAATGGCGCGGTTCGAAGCCGTTTGGGCGGAGTCACTTTTCGCGACTGGCCCAAGATTTGTTTGTAGCTTGTTCACTGCCTGTATCCATCCGTTATTTTTGACGACGTGATCATGGAGTATAAGCTAAAGCGAATAGAGGTTCAGGCAAGAAATTATTCCTTGTGATGTGAACCTGATATTGTGCGAAACCTTTTCATCTTATACGCGTTAGGCGATAGATAAGCTACAGTCTTGGTAGAGTTTAGGCTTTGTATACATGAGGGGGCACCCATGCTGACAATAGGCACACTTTCTCGTAAAACAGGAACAAAGGTGCAGACTATCCGTTACTACGAACAAATCGGATTAATGAATGAGGCAGGAAGGACCGCAGGCGGTCAACGCAGATATTTTGAAAAAGATCTTGATCGGCTGGCCTTCATCAGACATTCTCGCCAACTTGGCTTTTCTCTCGACTCGATCCGAGAGCTTTTGGAACTGTCTGACAACCCGTCGCGGTCTTGCGCCGAGGCGGATTCAATTGCCCGCCGTCAGCTGCGTCAAGTCGAACAGCGGCTGAAGCGGCTTCAAGCGCTCAAAAAGGAACTCAAGCGGATGGTTGCAGAGTGCGAAGGGGATAGCGTCGCTGAATGCAAGGTACTTGAGGTTCTGCGCGACCATTCGGAATGCCTGACAGACCATGATGGGATCGGCGCGTAACTGTTAATAAAGTCGTCGCCGTCGCATTTAAATTTTTGATCGGTTAACGCTAAGTCTGATTTCTGGGACCACTCTTTCGGCTTGGTCGCAGTTGGCGGAGTGGCCGCGGCGGGCGGCTAACATATCTGAGGGTTTATTGCTGACCTTTGCGGTCGGCGTCCTACGTGACGTGCATAGCAAACACAACAAAGCAGTGGATGGAGACACCAGATGACCCCCGCTTGGATCTATACGTTAATACCGGCAGCTGTTGCAATTCTGGGGGCCATTGTCGCGGTAAATGTCCGACCGGGCCCGGTTATTGTCAGCGCTGTACAACATTTTGCCGCAGGCGTCGTCTTTGCCGCTGCAGCCGGTGAGATCATGCCAGATGTGGTGCACAGCGGGGCTTTGATGGCAACGATAGTTGGCGGCTTTGCGGGTATTGGTGTTATGCTGGCCATTCGACAGCTAGAGCGCGGCACTGAAGGTCCGGTAGGTTTGCTTACCTTAGTTGGGGTCGACATCCTGATCGATGGCTTGGTCCTTGGCATCGCGTTTGCGGCAGGGGCCAAAGCCGGGCTGCTTTTGACTATTGCGCTCAGTGTAGAGGTGCTTTTTCTGGGGTTAGCGGTTACTACTGAACTTTCACAAACCATCAAATCGCGCGTGCGGATCGTCATGGTAATCGCTGCTCTAATTCTGTTACTTCCGCTGGGTGCTTTTGTCGCTACGCCAATAGCTAGTTTACCTGACCAATATATTACCGGCTTTCTAAGCTTTGGATTGATAGCCTTGTTGTATCTTGTAACCGAGGAATTGCTGGTCGAAGCGCATGAAACCCCGGACAAACCCTGGGTGACTGCGATGTTCTTCATAGGCTTCCTGCTTCTTTTGTCCTTGGAAGAAGTAATGAGCTGATGTCGAGCAGGACACCCTCGCCCTATGTTTGTCATCTGCACGTCAGTGCCCCGACGAACCGTTTATCCATTTTCTTGGCGACAATCACGGTACAACGTTAGCTCCACATGGTGGCCGAAATTAAGACACTTACGATCAAATAGCCTTGGGTCGCTAAAAACAATTAGTTTGTTAGTTCAAGTGAGCTGTAGGGTGAATATCCATGCGGCAGTATCGGCCTTGCCAACGCAGGGTCGCCATGTATTAAAAGTTTTTGACTGTAGGTTTAAGATCGGAGTGCGGAGACAACTACAAGTTCACTCTCCGCTGGAACTAAGACTGCTCTTCTACGTTTGTAACTATCACAAGAAGGAGAACAGATATGACATCCCAAAATCAAGCGCCTGCAAGCCTTATCCATAACGGAGAATATTCTGACTTGCGCTTCGTCAATATGATGGCAGCCCACCACGCAATGGCTGTTTCAATGGCGGAGGTTGCGGTAGATAAAGGAGAACATAAGGACCTTGTTGATTTCGCAAAAAGTATGATTGAGGATCAAGAGAAAGAAATTAAAACTCTGGGCTCAATTCTTGACGATCTCGATGGATCAGCGGAGCTCGCTACGGAGCCGCACCCTCATGAACGCAGCATGTTTGGCATGGACAGCGCAAAAGAGCTTGAGCAGAAGTCACCCTTTGACAAAGCATTTATCGATTCACAACTGCCGCACCATGCGTCAGCTATTGAAATGGCAGCAGTTGCTTTGAAGCAGAGCTCGAACGAAGATATAAAAGAGCTTTCGCGTCAGATAATTGACGCACAAAGTAAAGAAGTCGGGAAGATGATCGACTGGCGCCATAGCTGGTATGGCGAAAAGGGTTGATCAACAGCACCTTAGAGACGTAATCAATAAGGCGATAATCATGCCTGCTTGGGTAATATCAATACTGGGCTAAAAAATAGGCATTTTCCCCCGCCTGATTAGCTCACGTCAAAGGTGTGTCTGCTCCTGCCAAGGTCCAAGGATGGGCGCAGGTGAAAAGATGGTGACCTAAGCCCCTAAAACTCCGCCAATTTTGTGTAGAGTCCGCCCAACAAAAAGGACGGACAGATGAAGGCCCGATCCACGGATGAACAGATCATTGCGATGATCAAGGAACAGGATGCTGGTGAGGAAACTGCTGACGTGTGTCGGCGGCACGGGATCAGCTCTGCGACATTCTACAAATACAAATCAAAGTGTGGCGGTATGAACTGCACGACAGGGTATCGCGCAGCGATGTCCCGAGAGTGGAGCCGTCTGACGCGAAGCGGCTGAGGGTTTTGGAAGACGAGAACAGCAAGCTGAAGAAGCTGTTGGCAGAGCAGATGTTGGACAATGCCATGCTGCGAGACATCAACTCAAAAAATGGTGACGCCCGTTGGGAAGCGGAAAGCGGTGGCGCATTTGATGGAGGTCCATCAGGTAAGCCAGCGACGGGCGTGTAACGTGCTGCAAATTGACCGGTCTTCGGTGCGATACCTGTTGCGCCGTGGTGATGACGCCGCGCTAAGGGATGCCCTCAAGCGCGTTTCGAGGGAACGGCGGCGGTTTGGTTGCCGCCGCGTCCATGTGATGGTCGCGCGGGAAGGTTTTGCTGTGAACTATTACCCGGCAATGCATATTTATATGCATGAGAGGGCAAAAAAAGGTGAGGCGCATTTATATGGAAGAGAAGCTGCAAGTACGGCGCAGAGGCGGCAGGAAGCGCGCCGTAGGTACGAGAAAGCCGATGGTGGCCCCGGATGGCCCAAACCAACGCTGGAGCTTAGATTTCGTGTCAGACGCGCTGCCCCCTCTCGGGATATTGCTGCGCTATACCCTGCCGGGCAATGGACGGACATCGTTTCCGCATCTTGGCGGTTGTTGATGACTTCAGCCGCGAGAACCTTGTACTGGTTGCGGACACATCATTGTCGGGCCAACGGGTTGCGCGTGAGCTGGACCGCATCATCGCTGAGCGTGGCATGCCAAAAACGATTTTCTCGGACAATGGTACCGAGTTCACGAGCATGGCAATTCTGAAGTGGGTTCAGGATACAGGCATCGATTGGCACTACGTTGCGCCTGGAAAGCCCCGGCAGAACGGTTTCATTGAAAGCTTCAACGGTAAGCTCAGAGATGAATGCCTCAATGAACCTCGCTTTGGGACATTAAGTGCTGCGCGTGAAACGCTGGAAGAATGGCAAGAGGACTACAACTGGTGCAGACCACATTCAGCATTAGGCAACCTGACGCCAATGGAATTCTTGCAGAGAAAGACGATGGACAAAATGGCCG
>DRFG01000114.1 GCA_011050655.1 Roseobacter sp. | reverse complement strand
CTGCCCCATAGGGCCGTCGCCAAAGTTCATAGTCAGATCGTAATGGATCAACTTAAACATGACGGGCCCCTACCCACCTAACGCCCCGGTCGCTTTTGACCCAACCAAAGAAAGTACCCTATGGAAGGTTTCCTGTTCCAAGCGTCAATCTATCTGGCTGCGGCGGTCATCGCCGTTCCTATTGCGTCACGGCTAGGTCTGGGGTCGGTTTTGGGGTATTTGGCGGCAGGTATCATAATCGGGCCTGCCTTCGGTCTGGTGGGATCAGAAACCAAAGACTTACAACATTTTGCTGAGTTTGGCGTCGTCATGATGCTGTTCCTAATTGGTCTCGAGCTTGAACCGCGTGCCTTATGGAATATGCGGCACCGGCTTTTGGGGCTCGGCGGTTTACAGGTTGTGCTGAGTGCCGCAGCGCTCATGGGCATTGCCATGGCATATGATCAACCGATTGGGGTGGCGATTGCCATCGGTTTGACGCTGTCACTATCTTCTACCGCGATTGTATTGCAGACCTTATCAGAAAAAGGGTTGATGCAAACCGCCGGAGGGCGGTCGGTTTTTTCGGTTCTGCTGACGCAAGATATCGCGGTAATCCCCATTCTCGCTTTCCTGCCGCTGCTGGTTACGCAGCTCCCGGCCAAAATGATGCCGGATGGATCAATTTCTATCAACCCTGCTGATACACTGAACGGTGCTGTTGAAGGCACAGGCCACGGAGGCGCACAGGCCGTCGGTCAGGGCGCGGAAACTGCTCAGGCCGCGATTTCGCTGGTTCAGGGCTTACCGGGTTGGGCGATAACCTTAGTCACCATCGGGGCCATCGCAGGGATCATCATCACCGGCGTTTTCTTCACGCGCCCGGTCTTTCGGTTTATCCATGCCGCCAAGCTGCGCGAAATGTACACAGCGCTCGCCTTGCTGATCGTGGTGGGCATTTCGTTCTTGATGATGCTCGTAGGTTTATCGCCCGCGCTTGGTGCGTTTATGGCTGGTGTCGTCCTGGCCAGCAGCGAATTTCGTCACGAACTCGAGACCGACCTCGAACCGTTCAAGGGGCTGTTGCTGGGTCTGTTCTTCATCACCGTCGGAGCCGGGATAAACTTTGAGCTTTTGGTTGCCGATACGGTAATCATCGTTGGCATGGCCTTGCTGGTGATTGCCGTAAAGGGGGTGATCTTGTTTACCTTGGGCACGCTGTTCAAACTGCAAGGTCGCGACAAATGGCTGTTTGCTCTGGGGTTGGCGCAGGCTGGTGAATTTGGCTTTGTCCTCGTCAGCTTTTCCGTCGCGACCGGCGTTATGCCAAATGATGTGGCAGAAACCTTGCTTCTCGTTGTGGCGCTTTCGATGCTGATTACCCCGCTTTTGTTTATAACCTACGATCAAATCAGTAAGCACATGGATCGTATAGTTGGTCCTGTCGAGGCAGATGAAATCGATGAACAGGGCACGGTCATAATTGCCGGAGTCGGTCGGTTTGGGCAAATCGTCAATCGCATAGTACAGGCAAGCGGGTTCAACACTGTGGTATTGGATCACAATCCGGAAACCATAGCAGTCATGCGCCGCTTTGGCTTCAAAGCCTTTCTGGGTGACCCTACCCGTGCCGACATTTTGCGCAAAGCAGGCTTGCGTGACGCCAAGGTATTGGTGGTAGCGCTCGACAATCAAAAGGCAGCGCTACAGTTGATCGCTTACGCACGCAAAGAACGCCCCGACCTTCACATCGTCACCCGTGCGCATGACCGGACAGATGTATACCAGCAGTACCAGGCAGGTGCCGACGACATTGTACGTGAGATGTTCGACAGCTCGCTCAGGGCGGGGCGATATGTACTGGAAAACCTCGGCCTCTCGGATTACGAGGCCGCCGAAGCGCAACGGATGTTCTATTCTCACGACCGTGCCTCGGTGCGCGAACTCGCGTCCCTGTGGCGCGCCGACGTTCCGCCCAGCGAAAATAAAGCCTACGTGGCTCGCGCGAAAGAACTACAGAAAGATCTGGAAACCGCCTTTCTGAATCGCATCGACGAAGAAGAAAAAAAACGGGCCTAAGGCATATTCAGCGATTTATCATCAACGCAAATAAAACAAGCCGCGCCCGGGGTATCGGGCGCGGCTTGTTTATTACGGCCCAAAGACAGTGGACTATGCAGCGGCTACGCGGCTTTCCAATACATCGCCAACTTGCTTCGCAGCGGCCAGTTCATCCCCGCCTGCTACAGCGGCGACTTCGCGCGTTAGACGTTCCAACGCCGCCTCATAAAGTTGACGCTCAGAATAGCTTTGTTCGCGCTGGTCGTCGGTGCGGTGTAAGTCGCGTACGACCTCGGCGATGGCGATCAAATCACCCGAGTTAATCTTTTGCTCGTATTCCTGAGCACGCCGTGACCACATTGCCCGCTTGACCTTGGCCTTACCCTTTAATGTTTTCATCGCATGGGTAATCACGTCAGGGCTGCTTAGCGCGCGCATGCCGATTTCGGTCGCCTTGTGTGTAGGCACACGAAGCGTCATTTTGTCCTTCTCAAACGAGATAACGAACAATTCCAGCGAAATTCCAGCAACTTCCTGCTCTTCGACCGACACGATCTGACCCACACCATGGGCCGGATAAACAACGAATTCGTTGGGGCGGAAATCTAGTTTTTTCGACTTACTCATAAACTTGGCTCCTTGGGCGCGGGGGCAGCCCGCATGGGGTAAATATCGTTGCCACAAAGACAACAGCCGATCGGCTTGAAAAGCCGTCAGCCCAGTTTCGTCACTTCAGATTTTCAGGTTCAACCATGTTGAATTGGTTGAAAGGTGGTATCTGCACAAAGTTATTTATAAATGAACATAGCACAAAAAACGCTTCCCCGAAAGCAGCGCATACCAAAGATTACATTAAATATCTGTATAATATACGTTTTAGGCCCTTAGCGGTCCCAAATTGCGATCAGTTAGTCAATAAAGTTGCCGAATCACTCAGCCCCCTTCGCCGGGCGCTTCAGAGAAATACTTCTCCAGCTTCCCTTCTTCCCCATCGCGTTCTTCTGCGTTGGGTAACGGGTCTTTTTTGGTGATGATAACCGGCCACATCTCAGAATATTTGCGGTTGAATTCGACCCATTTCTCCATATCCGGCTCTGTATCTGGGCGAATAGCGTCGGCGGGGCATTCTGGTTCGCACACACCACAATCAATGCATTCGTCGGGATGAATAACCAACATATTCTCGCCCTCGTAAAAGCAATCTACCGGGCATACTTCGACACAGTCGGTATACTTGCAGGCAATACAGGCGTCATTCACGATATAGGTCATGGCATCAACTTTTTGGCAGGTTCGGAAGACTAGCTAAATCAGCACAGCCTATCATTCAAGGTGACGTGCTCGAGAAAGATCAAGTATGCGGCGATCGCGCTTGCTGGGGCGACCTTTTCCCTCAAATGACGGATTATCAGACATTCTTTTCTCGGACCGTGGGGGCGGAGGAGATTGATCAGTATAAAGCGTCTGCGCCTCGGGTGCCGGTCCGCGCCTGAGGCCGATAGCGTCAATCTGGATGACACGTATGTTATCGCCCATTTCAAACGTCAGAACATCACCCACTACAACCAATGTAGCGCGTTTTTTCACGATGTGGCCATTCACCCTGACTGCGCCCGCTTGCACGCGGGCAGCAGCCAAGGATCTAGTTTTGAAAAACCGCGCATGCCACAGCCATTTGTCTAGCCGTAATTTTTGCGCAGCCTCTGACAATTACTTATTGTCTTTCAGACCCATAAGGGCCGCAGCGAAGGGGTTATCTGGGTCAATTGGTTTTTCCGTGCGCGACGGCCGTGCGCTTTGGCTTTGCGGTTTGCCACCCTTGTCCGCGCGTGCTGCACCTTTTTTCCCTCGACCGCCCGGCTTACCCTTACCTTGGGGGCGATCACCGGTCGCACGGCGTGGACCGTTATTATGCGAACGAGGAGCGCGACCCCAAGTGAAGATATAGAATGTCTCAAGATCGGCTCCGGCGATTGCCGCATCAGGCGCGGTCCCTTGCGGGGTCTCTGCCGGATCAGATGCCGGGATATGGTCATCAACTTCTGGGGTTTCGGCGAGTTCTTCAGCGATAGGGGCTATCCCATCGTCCGGCATGTCGGCTGTCCCTGGCACGATATCGTCTGCAGGTGCGGGGATCGGGTCAGAAATTATTCCACCTAGCGGCTGTTCGGCTGCTACATCCATTACAGGGGTCGTCGCGTCGGCCCCTTTGTCAGCAGCCATGCCAGCGCCGTCATGAGGTATCACCACATCGACGGCTTTAACTTTGGTGCGCTCTGATTTTTCAGCCTTGTAGCCCAGTCCTTCCATCAAAGCGGCGAACTGCTCCAGCGTCATTCCGGTAATCGACAGCATATCTGCATTGGCTTCAAACCCGCCGCGCGAATCCTCTGACCGCAACATGTCTGCAAGCCGCTCAAGCATATCAATGCGGATCGCTCGGTTGCCGGCGTTGCGATAACCAGACATCGTGGAGGCACCTTGGGGGGCACCCGCATCAACGGGAATGGTTACCAGCCCCGGAGGCGGAGATTCAGGGAATTCGCTTAGATTTTGCGAAAGCGACCACAACACCAACCGCAACCTCGTCGGTGCAGGCTTAAGAATAAGCGGCATGAAAATCGTAAATTGTCCAAACCGTACACCGTGTTTACGCAACGCGCCTCGTGCGTCCTGGTCCAACGATTTGACATCATCGGCAACGTCGGCACGTTGTAGAATGCCAAAGTTCTCGACGATACGAAATGCAAAGCCACGTGCCAGACCGGTCAAGGCCTCGTCTTTTGACAATGCCAGCAGTGGTTCAAACAACAGCGCGATCTTACGATCGATGAAGTGCTGCAAACGACGTTGAACCTTTTGAGCAACCTCAGGACCCGCCACATCGTCGACGAAAACCTCGATACCGGGTTTCAACGGATCCGAGCCCGCCACCAGCTTGCCGACTGCGGAGCTGCCCCACATCAAACCGCCCTGTTCGGTAAAATCTATTTCGGTATCCGGCGCGTTATAAAAGCGATCCGCCCGAAGATGGAATTGCGGGGCCAGCGCCTGCAATGAGGCCGCCTTGATCGTCTTATCTTCCGCAATACCCGCGCCTTTGTCTTGGCGAAACCGGAACCCGTCCAGTTTGCCTACAAATTCGCCCTCAACGGTTACTTCACCGGTCTCATTTACATCGGCCACCATGGCTTCCTTCTGTCCTAGCCGGCGCAAAAGCACGGATGTGCGCCGATCTACAAATCTCTGGGTCAAACGCTCGTGCAGCGCGTCCGACAGTCTGTCTTCTACGACACGCGCCTCGTGTCGCCAATGGCTTTCGTCATTCGTCCAGCCTTTGCGTTGCGTGACGTATGTCCAGGTGCGGATAAACGCCAATCGTTTAGATAACGCATCAATATCCCCATCGGTTCGATCAATGCGATTAATTTGTCGCGCAAGCCAGTCATTGGGCACGGACCCATGCTGATGAAGGTAATTGAATATCTGTTCCAACAGGTTCGCATGCTCTGCGTGGCTTATACCACGAAAGTCCGGGATTCGGCAGACATCCCATAACAACCGCACTGATTGCCCATCTGTGCAACGGGCCGCGATCTCGGCCTGTTCGGCCAAAGTTTTTAGGGCCCGCAGGTCATCTGCCTCGCGGGCCTTGAACAGGCGTTCGTGATCGGGTGCCATCTCGAGCGTTTTGATCAACCGGTCGATGGACCCGAATTGAAGCGCAGGATTGCGCCAGTTGATCTTTTGTTGCGGAGTAAACTGATGGTCCATAATGGCGCGGGCCACATGATCGTCCAACGGGGGCGTGTCTCCCGTGACCCCGAATGTCCCGCTCTTGAACCCGCGCCCTGCCCGCCCGGCTATCTGCGCCAATTCATTTGGGGCCAGTGGACGCATCCGCCGTCCGTCAAACTTGCTCAGGGCTGAAAACGCGACGTGATCCACGTCAAGGTTTAGACCCATTCCGATGGCATCGGTCGCCACCAGATAATCGACCTCGCCGTTTTGATACATCGCCACCTGTGCATTGCGGGTTCGCGGGCTCAATGCGCCCATGACCACCGCGGCCCCGCCTTTTTGACGCCTGATCAGCTCGGCTATCGCATACACATTTTCAACCGAAAAGCCTACAATTGCACTGCGAGGTCGCATCCTACTTATCTTTTTCTGACCAGAATAGATTAATTCCGACATACGCTCCCTGCGCATGAACTGCGCTTCCGGAACCAACGCTGCAATCGTTCCGCGCATTGTATCGGACCCCATAAACAAGGTCTCGTGCAGACCTCGGGCCCGCAGCAGGCGGTCGGTAAAGACATGGCCGCGCTCAGGGTCGGCACATAGCTGTATCTCGTCGACCGCGACCAGATCGGCCCCCATCCCTTCGGGCATCGCCTCGACTGTGCAAACCCAATATTGGGTCCGCGGAGGTACGATCCGTTCTTCCCCGGTGACAAGTGCGACAATAGACGGCCCGCGCAACGCCACAATCCGGTCGTAGACCTCGCGCGCAAGTAGGCGCAGCGGCAAACCGATGATACCAGTTCGGTGCGCCAGCATCCGGTCAATTGCATATGTCGTCTTGCCGGTATTTGTCGGGCCCAAAACGGCCACGACCCTACTTTCACCTGCCACCAGAAAATCCTTGAACTATTTAAAGAGTGCGCCCTACGCCGTCACGGCGAAGCCCGTCCAGCGCTCGTTGAGCATTTTCATGGTGAGGGTTGATCGCTAAGACTTTGCGATACAGATCGGCGGCCGCGCGAAGATTGCCGAACTCCTGCAATATCGCTCCCAACCCGAAGATCGCGTTATATTGGTCCGGGTTCAATATCAGCGTCGTTTCCAGATCGTCAATTGCCGGGCCATACAGACCTGCCGCAAAATAGGCTTGCGCACGTGCGTGATACCCCTCAGCAAATTCTGGGGCGTGGTCGGTCAACGCCGTAAAGTGTTCGATCGCCAGCTTGGTATTGCCGTCGCGCATCGCATCATTGCCCCGCGCATACAACAAATCCATCGTCGCTGACCCTGATCGCGACCATGCCATCTGGACCTCGCGTTCGATTCGACCCGCCCCGGCCGGAGAAGCCGTTCGTAGCCTATCCAGCAGTTCATCCGCCGCAGGCATGGAATTTTGGGCAAAAACAACGCCCCCGAGCAACACCCAGAAACCAAGTGCCGCTACGGTATGTTTGAGGTTGACGATAGGATTGGCCATAACAACAGTGAATGTAACAGGCTGCCGCCGCAATTCCAGACGTGACGGCACCATTTGCCAAAAAAGGGCGCATGATGAGCGATATTGTGAACGAAGCTGTAACTGTTCTGAACGAAAAACTAGCTGGAGCCGACTTTGACGGCACCGCGAAGTTCGACATTGAGGGGGAAGGCACTGTTATGATCGACGAATCCGGCGCACGCGCGGCTGATGAAACTGCGGATGTGACCTTGTCAGCCGATGCTGAAACCTTTCAGTCGATTTTGTCGGGCGACACCAACCCTACCAGCGCTTTCATGAGCGGTAAGCTTAAGATCGACGGTGATATGGGCATGGCTATGAAGCTTGCCGCTGTTCTTGCATAATGACTCTGACACCCGCACCCCTTTTCACTGACGTTTCCCCCGGCCCGGATACCGGCCAGGCACATTGGGGCGAAACGTCGGATGGCAAAAGGCTGCGGGTAATCCATTGGCCGCTTACCGGGGCAAAGGGTACAGTACTACTGTTCCCTGGCCGCACCGAATATGCTGAGAAATACGGTGCCACCGCTGCAGCCTTTGCGAAACGCGGGCTTGCCGTCCTGACGATAGACTGGCGTGGTCAGGGCCTGTCGGATCGGCTGCTGCCGGATCGTAGCATTGGCCATGTAGACCTATTTTCCGACTACCAAAAAGATGTCGCTTTGATGATGCGCACAGCGCGTGCGCTGCATCTGCCTAGACCGTTCTTTTTGCTGGCCCATTCAATGGGCGGTGCAATAGGACTGCGTGCGTGCATGGAAGGTCTGTCCGTTCAGGCCGCGGCATTTACCGCCCCAATGTGGGGTATTCATATCGCGCCGCATAT
>DRFG01000113.1 GCA_011050655.1 Roseobacter sp. | reverse complement strand
TCGGGAAGAAGGTGCTGTAACCGTTGATTGGGTCGTTCTTTCGGCTGCCATCGTTTTGCTGGCTGCATTGATCATCTCAAGCATGACGACAGGTACGGTTGATCTTGCTGACAGCCTTATGACGCAAACCCCCGGCGCATTTTAATATTCGCATTTAAATAATTTGCAGCGGCTTGATCACAGGCCGCATCAAGTGACAATACTACCCGTCACCACGCCCCCCCCCCTCTCCCCAGTCTAAAGCCCCGCTGCTGCATTTTATGGCCCCGAAGGCTCCTTAGTCTGAACACAATTATCGTCTAAACCTAGGTTAAGAATTTCAGTCGGAAGTGGTCCGGCATCACATCACAAGAGGTAAGTAAAATGCGGATGGTATTTGGACTGGTCCTATTGGCAGGTATCGCCCTGGCGGGCGGTGCTGTCTATCTGGCAAAAGATCGTATCGGTGAATATCAAATGGCAAATGCCCGTGCTCAGGCCGCGCTTGCCCAGATTGTCCCGACGGTAGATGTGTTCGTTGCGGTTGAGCCGTTAAAATATGGGCAACAGCTACGCCGCGAAGACGTGCGCCAAGTAGCATGGCCCGAAAATGCGGTCCCTGAAGGTTCTTTTGTCGACGAAGCTGACTTATTCCCTGCCAACAGCGACCAACTGCGTGTGGTCCTGCGTGCGATCGAAAAAGACGAAGCAATCATGCTGGTTAAGGTTACTGAGCCTGGCGAAGACACCGGCCTCACATCGCGACTAGAGCGCGGGACCCGTGCATTTACCATCAAAGTCGATGTATCCAGCGGCGTTTCGGGCTTTTTACGCCCTGGTGACCGTGTTGACATCTATTGGACGGGGCGTGTCGATTTGGGGGATGGCATTCAACGTGGCTCTGGTGACGTGACTAAGCTGATCGAAGCTGGCATCAAGCTGATTGCAATTGACCAAAGCGCAGGTGGCGAACGTAGTGAGGCCGCTATCGCCCAGACTGTAACTGTTGCGGTAAAACCAAATCAGGTCGCCGCCCTCGCACAAGCTCAATCCACAGGCAAGCTGGCGCTTTCGTTGGTTGGCGCCGAAGATGACACGATCGCATCTAGCATTGAAGTCGATCAACGCTCTTTGTTGGGCATTGCGAACGAGACCGTCAAGGTAGAAGTCGCCAAGGAAAAAGTTTGCACGATCCGCACGCGTCGAGGCGCCGAAGTCGTCGCAATTCCAATCCCCTGCACCAACTAATTACTCTTGAGAGAGTTTAGATACACCGCGCCTTGATAGCGCGGTGTATCTTCTTTTGCGGCGTATGTTGCCCATAGTCCACATACTCGCCTCTGTACATGTCATTGATTCTTGCAAAAAAAACCAAATCAAAGCACAGTGTACAAAATGGCGGGCGCAAAGACCCAATCCAGAGGCGTGATCACAAAGGCAGGTCACATGAAAATTGACGATCTCATCAAGGCAGCTCTTCTCGGGCTGACGATAAGTGCGATGCCGCTTGTTATAGTGGCACCGAGCGCGGCTCAGGCCGAAACGCTCCGCGTGGTCAAACGTGGTACCAGCCGCACACTAGATGTTCCGATGAACCGCGCAGTAGTGGTTGAAAGCGACATTCCGTTTGCAGAGTTGAGTATTGCAAACCCCGGCATTGCAGACATTTCGTCGCTTTCGGATCGCACGATCTATGTATTGGGTAAATCACCAGGCCTCACGACGTTGACGCTTTTGGATGCTGCGGGACAATTGATTACCAACGTCGATGTACGTGTCGCTGCCGATATTTCCGAATTTAAGGAACGGCTGAGACAAATATTGCCAGGCGAACGGATCGAAGTGCGTACAGCCAACGATGGTATCGTACTGTCCGGCATCGTATCCTCCACGCAACGATTACAGCGCGCTTTGGATCTGGCAGAACGGTACGCCCCCGAACGGGTTTCTAATCTGATGAGCGTCGGTGGCATTCAACAGGTGATGTTGAAAGTCCGGTTTGCCGAAATGAAGCGGTCAGTTTCAAAGTCGCTCAGTGCATCCTTGGCGTTGAACGGTTTGTTGGGAAGCGATATCGCTTTAAACGGTGGGACCAATAGCACGAACACCGCCGGCGCAATTACGAATTCACTGTCCGGTTCGACGCCTTCCGCCAACTCCAATTCGGGTGCAATCCTTTTCGGCTTTAACGCTGGCTCTACTCAAGTTGGGCTTTTGCTTGAAGCACTTGAACAAAAGGGGGCCGTGAGGTTTTTGGCCGAGCCAAACCTTGTTGCACTTTCAGGGCAAGAGGCTAAATTTCTTGCGGGAGGAGAATATCCGGTTCCTGTCTCGCAGTTAGGCGACAGGATTTCGGTTGAATATAAACCGTTCGGCGTCGAAATGAGCTTTATCCCTCGAGTTGTGGATAAGGATCTTATCAACCTAGAGCTAAAAGCGGCGGTTTCAGCGATTGACCCCACCAACAGCGTATCGCTTGGCAACGGTTTTGACATCTCGGCGTTTACCCGCCGCGAGACATCTACCACAGTAGAAATGCGGGACGGAGAAAGCTTTGCGATCGCGGGCCTGTTGACCGATGACTTTACCGATAGCTCCAAGCAGTTGCCTTGGATCGGTGACGTGCCGGTTTTAGGTGCGTTGTTCCGTAGTGCAAATTATCAGCGCAGTCAGACGGAACTGGTTATTATCATAACGGCGCATCTGGTCAGCCCAACCCGTGGCGAGGCCCTGGCACTGCCCACTGATCGCATTCGCCCTCCTACTGAAAAAGAGCTGTTCTTGTCAGGTCGTACTGCCAGTGACGGTAAGGCTCCGACCCGTGGTGCTGCCGGAGAAGTAGCCAAGCAAGATTTCAGCGGCTCATATGGCTATGTATTGGATTGATCGATGACAAGAAGGATCATTTCAAAAATCGGTTTGATAAACGGCTTTACGGCCCTGGCGGTGGTTGCCGGGTGCACTACAAGCCCTGACCCAGTATACACGCAGTTTTACCGCGAAGCAGGCTCGCTTACAGACTTAGGCACCTTTGGCGACGCGACTCTGAACAACCGCTTGGTAATGACCGGCGAACGCCAGTATACCTTTGACTTGGCAAATCGCTTTGCCGGTGAAGTCCAATCAACAGTGACCTTTGCCTTCAATTCAGACCATCTCGACAGCACAGCCCAGGCAGTTCTGCGACACCAGGCCGGTTGGATAAGACAATTCCCCGAAGTTCGGTTTCGCGTCTACGGACACGCCGACGCGGTCGGGTCGAACCAGTATAACAAGGAATTGGGCCTACGTCGCGCCTATGCAGTTGTTGCCTTCTTGTCGACCCAAGGCATCAGCCGCAGCCGCCTCGAGGCGGTCGTATCCTTTGGCGAAACCCAGCCTCTTATTGTGACGCAGGGACGCGAGCGCGCCAACCGGCGTACGGTTACCGAAGTAAGCGGGTTCGTCGGGGGGCACCCCACTGTCTTGGATGGTAAATATGCGCAAATTATTTATCGTGATTACGTTGCCAGTGCGGTGCCACCTACTCAACTGACAAGCGGTGCAACCGGTTCTCCGACGACCTCGGAATAAACCTTAAAGATTCAAAGCAGTGATCAGGGCGCATCAACCACGCCCTGATTTTTTGGTTTTCAATCCATCCCTAACGCTTTGATCGTTTCAAAAAACCAAACAATAGAAACTTTTTAGCCCCAATCTTGCCCAAGTTGAATGGGATATTCACTGCAATAGGACAATTGCGTTCGGCCAAAATGGCAGGATGCGTGGACTGCAGAGAATGACCAGTACGCGATCATCGCCGCTGATCTTTGCTAAGTCTGAACAGTAAAGAAAGGTTGAGCTATGAGTATCAGTGCACCACAGATTGACGCATCTCCAATTATCGCCTGTACCGTCAGCCGGGATGTCCAGAATTTCGATCTCCTTATAGAAGACATGGAGGGCGCGCTTGGTGAAAGCTGGGGCGATCTGGGTTTTGCGGAAAGCTTGGCATTCTTCGGACAGCCCGAAGCCCAATCTCTGGAGCTTATAGCCTTGGCTTTGGATGTCGAAGACGAAGAAAACCTGGTAATGATGGGAGAAATCATTACCCAAGCCAAAGCGCGCAAGATCAAGGTGATCCTTATCGCCGAAGACATGAGCCCGGCAGCGCTGCATTCATTATTGAGACAGGGTGCTGACGAATTCATCCCCTATCCGCTTCCTGAAGGGGAACTTTCAGCAGCGATAGAACGGCTTCGTGCCGATCCGCTGCAAGGTCCTGAACCTGCAACCAATAGCCCGAAACTTAAGGCCGGTACCGATAAGGACGGAGCGTTGATTGTTGTTCACGGCCTGGCGGGCGGCACAGGCGCGACTACCTTGGCAGTCAATTTGGCGTGGGAACTGGCGACATCAAACAAAAAGGATTCGCCAAAGGTCTGCCTTCTGGATCTCGACCTGCAATTCGGGGCAGTAGCAACCTTTTTGGATCTGCCGCGTCGTGAAGTTGTCTATGAAATGCTCAGTGACACCCAGTCGATGGACGACGAAAGCTTTGGACAAGCTTTGCAGACTTACGAAAATACTTTGCAGGTGCTTACCGCTCCTGTCGATATACTACCGTTGGACTTGATCACGTCTGAAGACATTAACCGTGTGTTGAATATCGCCCGCAAGCAGTTCGATTTCGTGATTGTCGATATGCCGTCGACGCTGGTTCAGTGGTCAGAAGCTGTGCTGAACAGTGCCCATATCTATTTCGCCATGCTCGAACTGGATATGCGCTGCGCTCAAAATGCCCTGCGTTTCAAGCGAGCACTGCAATCCGAAGACCTACCCGTGGAAAAGCTTCGGTATGTCATGAACCGTGCCCCTAAATTCACTGATCTGAACGCCAAAAGCCGGGTCAAACGCATGGCTGAAAGCCTCGGTATCTCTATTGACGTACAACTCCCCGATGGCGGCAAGCAGATTACCCAAGCCAATGATCACGGCATGCCGCTTGCGGCTTCCGCAGGCAAAAACCCCTTGCGCCGCGAAATCTCCAAGCTCGCCGCGTCTATTCTAGATTTGAAGGCCGTTGAGGCCAAAGCAGCGTAACGATGCTTCGGGCAAATTTCATCCAGAAAGAGTAAACAGATGTTTTCAAAGTACAAAAAGCAAGGTGATGCTCCGTCGATCGGACAAATCGCAGCTGTTAGGGCAGCACCTGAAAAAGTTGCTGAGCCGGTTTCATCCAAACCTGTTTCGATACGCCGTGCTTCGCTTCCTGCAAACGTCGCCCCCTTGGACCGAGATCTGAAGCGGAAACAGCGAATGAGCGATATCAAGCTCGAGCTGCACCGCGCGCTTCTGGACAATCTCAACCTCGCAGCGTTAGAACACGCGAGCGAACAAGACCTGCGTTCTGAGATAAACGAGATTTCAGCCGAAATTCTCTCGGAAAAAGCTATCGTTCTTAACCGTGAAGATCGAAATCAGCTGAACTCAGAGCTTTACGACGAAGTCACCGGGCTCGGCCCGCTTGAGACTTTGCTGAAAGACGACAGCATTAACGACATTCTTGTTAATGGTCCCCAGCAAATTTTTGTCGAACGCGACGGCAAACTTCAGTTGACAGACGTCACGTTTAAGGACGAGCGGCACCTGCTCCGGATCATAGACAAAATCGTATCGGCGGTTGGCCGTCGCGTCGATGAAAGCAACCCCTATGTCGATGCGCGCCTAAAGGACGGTTCGCGCTTTAACGCGATGGTTTCCCCCATTGCGGTAGACGGCAGTCTTGTATCGATCCGCAAGTTTAAAAAGGACAAGTTAGGCATCGATGATCTGGTAGGCTTTGGGGCATTTTCAGAGGAGATGGCTGCTTATCTACAGGCCGCGGTAGCCACGCGTCTGAATATCATAGTATCCGGTGGTACAGGTTCAGGGAAAACCACTACGCTGAATGCGCTTTCGTCATTTATCGACAATGATGAACGCATTCTGACCATCGAAGATACCGCTGAACTTCAGTTGCAACAGACCCATGTGGGCCGGATGGAAAGCCGCCCGCCAAATGTCGAAGGCAAAGGTGAAGTATCGCCCCGCGACTGTTTGAAAAACGCCCTTCGTATGCGCCCCGATCGCATTATCGTAGGGGAAACCCGTGGCGAAGAAGTCATCGACATGCTTCAGGCGATGAACACCGGGCACGATGGGTCGATGACGACGATCCACGCCAACTCGGCGCGCGACGGGGTTAGCCGATTGGAAAATATGATCGCAATGGCAGGGATAGAAATGCCGCTAAAAGCTGTGCGGTCGCAAATTTCTTCAGCGGTGAACCTGATCGTTCAAGCTTCGCGACTTCAAGATGGGTCGCGCCGCATGACCTCGATAACCGAGATCACGGGGATGGAGGGTGACGTGATCTCCATGCAGGAAATCTTTCGTTTTCAACGCGTCGGCCTGACCCCTGAAAATAAGATCCTCGGACATTATACCGCCACCGGTGTGCGCAGCCATTACTCCGAGAGATTTAGGATGTGGGGCTATGATTTACCCGCGTCCATTTATGAACCCATCGTGGCTCAATAAGGAACCCGTATCATGAGCGCTGAACCAATTATCTATGGCCTGATCTTCATTGGGGTTCTTGTCCTGGTCGAAGGTATATATCTGGTCGCCTTTGGCAAATCCATCAGCTTGAACAGCAGGGTGAACCGCAGGTTGGAAATGCTGGAAAAGGGCGGCCCCCGTGCCGAGGTTCTGGACAAGCTGCGCAAAGAAATGCAGCAGCATATGGATAACAAATCCATTCCCATTTATTCAATACTGGCTGAAAAAGCACAAAAAGCCGCTATCGCTTTCTCACCCAAACAGTTGATCATGATCATGGGCGGATTGTCTGTAGTGGCTTTCTTTGGCTTGACGATTGGCACAAGCACCGAATTCCCGATCAGGCTCTTGATATCTGTCGGGATCGGGATCGGTGCCGTCTATTTCTGGATCTCCGCAAAAGCTAAAAAACGCATGAGTATGATTGAAGAGCAATTACCTGACGCCGTTGAGCTGATGGTCCGTTCGTTGCGCGTGGGTCACCCATTCACCAACGCGATTTCCATCGTTTCAAAAGAAATACAGGACCCGTTGGCTTCAGAATTCGGTGTGATCGCAGACGAAGCCGCCTATGGCCGCGACATCGGTGAAGCCTTGAAAGACATGGCCGAACGTCTGGACATGCAAGATTTGCGCTTTCTTGCAGTTGCGGTCACGATCCAGCAGCAATCAGGCGGGAACCTGGCAGAAATCCTTGCAGGTCTGGCACAGGTAATACGCGCCCGGTTCCGTCTTTTTCGGCGGGTCAATGCCATCACCGCCGAGGCAAAATGGTCAGGAAAGTTCTTGTCGGCATTTCCTATCGTCGCACTGATCTTAATCAAGCTGGGCGACCCTAACTATTACGACGAAGTAATGACGCACCGCTTGTTCGTGCCCGGCTGCATTGCCGTGGCGTTGTTTCTAGGAGCGAATTTGCTGGTGATGCGCAAGCTCACAGACATTAAGGTTTAAGGGGTTCTGACATGCAGATATTTACGACTGTCAACGATATGCTTGGGCCCATCGGCTTGATTGCAGTGTTGGGCATCCTTGGGCTAATGATGGTTGCCACAACCGTTAT
>DRFG01000112.1 GCA_011050655.1 Roseobacter sp. | reverse complement strand
TTTTCGGCACGCCCGCCGGGAATTTTGGATCTTGGAGCATCAGAATTGGTCGAAGATGTCCCCCCGACGCCCGATCGCCTAAGCGCCAAGATAGCTGCCTTGGAAACTGCTATCAGTCGTATCCCGGAAACTTACGAGCCTGACGAACCTGGCGACAATGAATATTCAGGCAGTGATGCCCCCGCGATGGCGTGGGAAGATGATGTCGAGCTGGACGCAACAGGGGCGCGTTTGTCTGCCGTAGCAGATGAGGGAGCATTAGACGCCACGTTGACATTCTCGCCCGGCGCGAAGCATTCCGCTTCTGATGACGTTGGCGCTGATCCTCTGAGTGAAATGGAATTCGCAAGCGAAGATCTGATCGGCGATATCGAAGATGAGATGGCTCAGAAGATCGATCCGGTCGCCTCTCGCGAACCCGAACAAGACGCCGGCCTAGGCTTGGGTGGCGAAGAATATATCGACGAAGAAATGCTTCGTGATTTGGTAAGTGAGATCGTTCGCACTGAACTACAGGGCGCTTTAGGTGAACGTATCACCCGCAACGTCCGAAAGCTGGTTCGGCGCGAAATTCATCGTGCCCTTACATCACAGGATCTGGAATAATCAGCCCGCGTTTTCGCGGCAGTCTTGATTGAATGTTAGCCTGGCTAAGGCAATAACCTTTGCCTGACGTTTTACCCAAACCAGTGCGCATAGATTATAGCGGCGCTGCCACGCTATAGGGCGAGAGCGGCGGTTTAATCCGCATTCGCAAGTTGGTGTAGGGTTGATTTTAACTGCAACAGCGCATTGCATGGGTCAGACGCAAAAAAACGCGCTCAAACGAGCGCGCTTTTTTAACATAAACTCAAAAGGGCTTATGCGGCTTCCGCTTGCTGAGCAGCATGGCGACGCTCGGATTCTTCGCGCGACAAGGCCACGGAAGTGCGAACACCTTTGCCAACAAAATCCATCAGTCCGGAGACAACCCGTTCATTCGGGTCAATACCGGCACAGCTTAGCACTTCGCGGCCATCGCGCGAACGCGCCCAACGTGCGATCTGCTCTGGACCGTTGCCATATTTCTTGTCATCGGCAATTGCATCATCCAACGCAGCCAGTACTACTGCTGCGAAAAGTTTGCGGGCACGGTTACCTTGCTCATTGTTAAAGGCAGTGCCATCAACGAAATCTTTCATCTCGTCGTCCTTTCTATTATTCTTGCTCTTGTCATTTAGGCGTGGAGGTCCTTATGACGGATTGAGTGCGATTCGGATAGACCTTTATTGCATGACAGCTATGCAATTTATGCATGCCATCTCGCAAGCGCAGCATCGTAGGGCTGCCTTGCGCGGGATAGCTTAAAGACATATAGGTTACCGAAATTCTTCTTCAACTTTATTGCTATGGTGCGGATACATGCCAAAGATTAACGGGAATGAAATTAGACCGGGAAACGTGCTCGAACATAACGGCGGCTTGTGGGCTGCTGTAAAGGTCGATCACGTAAAGCCCGGCAAGGGCGGGGCCTTTGCCCAAGTCGAAATGCGCAACCTGCGAAATGGGTCAAAATTGAACGAACGGTTTCGCAGCGCCGATAAGGTTGAAAAGGTCCGGTTAGTACAAAAAGATCAACAATTTCTGTATGAAGACGCAGGAATGCTGGTGTTGATGGACACAGAAACCTATGAGCAAGTCCAACTTTCAGCCGAACTTTTGGGCGAGCGCCGTCCGTTTTTGCAAGACGGAATGATGGTGGTTGTGGAGTATCATGAGGATGAAGCCTTAAACGCTTCGTTGCCTCAAAAGGTAACCTGCAAGATCGTCGAGACCGAGCCAGTCGTAAAAGGCCAGACGGCGGCGAATTCTTTCAAGCCCGCAATTTTGGACAATGGGGTCAAGGTGATGGTGCCGCCGTTCGTCGGGCAGGATGAAGATATCATCGTTAACACCGAAACGATGGAATATTCAGAGCGCGCCTAGCCCGAGCGTTGACGTTACGTCATACCTTCGCTGCATTGCAGAGCCCCGGTTAATCCGGGGCTTTTTGCATTTGTGAGGGATTACTTGACAGCGGCGATTCGTAAGGACCACACTTCGGCCTGCCAAACAGTTGCATTTATGCTTCATTCATTTGCACCGACGCCCCTCAGGCCATCCTTGTCGAAAACGTGTCATGCGCCCCTTTGCGCCCCGCAGTTTTTTTAAGTCATCGGTTTCGTCACCGGAGTGTACCCAGCATATTTCTCGAACTTTGAACGCAAGCCTATTTTTTCCAATTTGGAATGCTATAGCTAGGTGGGAACTGAGGGGGGCACGATGTCGGATATTGTCGTTTATTTTGCGAAAAAGATTATCACCATGGATATAAACCGGCCCGAGGTGACCCACGTCGCCGTGCGAGATGGTGAGGTTTTGGCCGTGGGTGATGCTTGCTGTGCCGATCAATGGGGTCCTGTAACCCATGACGACAGTCTGAAGGACGCCATCTTAATGCCCGGTTTCATCGAAGCACATGCCCATATGATGGCCGGTGCTATGTGGGAATACGCCTATGCTGGTTTCCATGACAGGATCGACCCAAATGGCAAGCTGTGGCCTGGCCTAAAGGACAATGATGCAGTAATAGGCGGGCTTTCAGATTATGCCGAAGGGCTGGAAGATGGCGCACCTCTCGTGGGTTGGGGTTTCGATCCAATTTTCTTGAGTTCGGAAAGACTGGACAAGAAACATCTGGACCAGATTAGCACCACCAAGCCGATTGCCATCATCTATTCAAACTTTCATTTGATGTGCGTAAATTCTGTCGCTCTCGAGATGGCGGGCTTTGACCAGACGACCAACGCCGAAGGGGTGATCAAGGGACCAGACGGACAGCCCACGGGTGAGTTGCAGGAAATGGCCGCGATGTTTCCGGTAATGCGTCGGTTGAATATTGATTTTCGCGGGCTGAGCCAAAAGGAAACGTCGATCCGTGCTTATGCCGACGTGTCGCGCCGGGCAGGGGTCACCACCGTGACCGATCTTTACTCCGAAATGGAGGAAGAGGACGTGGCAACCATGCTACGTGTGACTGGCGAAGAAAGTTACCCATTGCGTATCGTACCAGCCCTTGGCGCTACTTCCGGGCCAAAGGTAATTGGGGATAAAGCCGAAGCTTTGGCAAAGCGTAGCACGGACAAGCTTCGGTTAGGGGCGGTCAAGCTGATGACGGACGGCGCTATCCAAGGCTGGACCGCGCGGATAAAATCACCGGGATATGTCGGTGGGCAGCCGAATGGCATCTGGAACACCCCGCCTGAAGTTATCTTTCAGCTTGTCGAAGAGCTGAACAGCCGTGGCATTCAGATGCATATTCACGTCAATGGTGACGAAGCCGCCGAAGTGACGTTGAACGCGATCGAAGCCGCCTTACGCAAACACCCGTGGATGGGCCACCGCCATGTATTGCAACACTGTCAGATGATGGGGCGAGACCTGTTTACCCGTGCCGCTGATATGGGGGTGTGCTGCAATATCTTCGCCAACCACATCTATTACTTTGGCGATCAGCATGTGGCCCTGACTATTGGAGCCGACCGCGCTGAACGGATGGACGGTGCCCGTTCTGCCATTGATGCAGGGGTGAATGTTGCGATCCACTCTGACGCGCCGGTAACGCCGATGGCCCCTTTATTCACGGCATGGTGCGCGGTAAACCGGCAAACGATGTCGGGGCGCACCTTGGGGAACGCGCAACGCATCACTGTGCACGAAGCCCTTTTCGCAATCACGCTGGGTGCTGCCTATACGCTCAAGCTCGACCGTGAGATAGGCAGTATCCAGACCGGAAAGCGGGCTGATTTCACTGTATTGGGTGAAGATCCGACAGCGGTTGATCCTTTGACGCTCAAGGATGTGCCGGTGTTGGGAACCGTCTTTGGGGGGCGGGTGCATCTGTTATGAAACCGCGTCTGCCGTTGACGGTCGTTTCGGGGTATCTTGGGGCTGGGAAGACCAGTTTGATCAATCGCCTGTTATCAGAAGAACATGGTCTGCGGTTGTTGGTGATGGTCAACGACTTTGGCGCGATCAATATCGATGCTGACCTTCTGGCAGAGGCAGGCGAGGATACGATGACCCTTACAAACGGGTGCGTGTGTTGCACTATGGGTGCCGATCTCTACATGGCGATTGGCGATGTGCTTGATCGCGATACACGTCCCGACCATCTGGTGATCGAAGCGTCGGGCATAGCGGACCCGGCCCGTATCGCCCAAGTTGCCATGGCCGAACCTGATCTGGTTTATGGCGGCATCGCCACCGTCGTAGATGGGCAAACCTATGCATCGCTAGTAGCTGATCCTCTGATAGGTGCGCAGATTGAAAGACAGGCAAGCGTCGCCGACTTGGTACTGATCAGCAAGCTGACCAGTCCCGACCCAGCGTTGACGTTGCGCTTGGGGGTGCAGTCACGCGCGGCGGTGGTCGATCTGGCGGATGGCAATGCGCTGGCACCCTTGCTTTTCGGGGGGGTGCCTCGGTCCATTCCGACGGTCAACGGTCGTCCCCACGCGCCCTATGTCACTTGGAGCAGTTCAAACCAAATCCTGCTCGACTATGACGCTCTGCTGGCTAAGCTTAAGACCCGCCCCGAGGGGCTATTCCGTTTCAAGGGTTTTGTGGCTGACGCCTCAGACCGCGGGTGGGAGGTGCATTGCGTCGGCCCCGCTGTCAGCGTCAAGCCAATCGGCCAAGTGCAGGTCACCAAGGTCGTAGGTATCGGGCTTGAGGGGCAGGTGACCCCCGCCCAGATCGGAAGTTGGTGGCTCGCCTAGGCGGGAGCAAGCCCCGCCCCACTCCTGGTTACGCCTGCAAACGATGCCCGAAAACCTGTTCAGCCGTCTGTCATCAATGTCACTGTCGCATCTTCGGCCTGCATCGCTGCGCGGGCGCGGTCAAAGCGCAGATACGCCAACGCGTGAATGCCGGATTGGGTAAATATTGTGCCCGCGGGTTTGCCGTTGGCTGATATCTCGGTGCCTGATGTAACGGGGGCGCTGACTTCGACCTGCGCCAGACCTTTGCGAAGTTCGGTTTTATGCTTCATGCGGGCTGTGACTTCTTGTCCGACATAGCAGCCTTTGCGGAAATCGACCCCGTTCAACCGTTCAAAACCCATTTCTAGGATAAAACTGTCTGGGTCAAGCTCGACCCCGTTCTCGGGTATTAGATAAGCTACGCGCAAGGCCTCCCAGTCGACGACGTCATTGGTTTGGGCTTGATCACGGTTAGCCCGCCATCCCAGACGATGATCGCGCGGATCAAGATAACCGTCGTCGGGGACGTCGCCCAAGCCGCGATGCACGTGTAGCGACGTTGTCTCAATGTTCACGTCGGCGCGTAGTTTGTACATGGTCAATCGCTGGACTAGGCTATCGGCAAACGGCGCACCGACATCAAGCAATATCGCGTCGTCCGCTCGGCAAAGGAAAAAGTCTGTAACGAACTTACCCTGTGGGGTCAGGATGGCGGCATAGATCGGCCCTTGATCCAATTTGCGGACATCGTTGGTGATCAAACCTTGCAGAAACTCGGCCGCATCACGGCCTGATATTCTGAGGATGCGGCGGTCGGTCATATCGCTTGTCCTTTTATTCTTTCACATGACATATAACAGCCCATAGCGAAGCTGAAAGGGGCAACCATGCGGGCACCTATATCTGTGGTTATCCCGACCCTGAACGCCGAAGCGGGGTTGAGCAATTGTTTGACCGCACTGATGGAAGGTCTGGACGCCGGGCTGATCCGCGAATTGATCGTGACCGACGGAGGATCGCACGATGCCACGCTTGCCCTAGCGCAGGCTTGGGGCGCTGAGGTGGTGAATGGGGATGCATCGCGGGGGGGGCAACTGCGGCGCGGTTGTGCCAAGGCGCAGGCGGATTGGTTACTAGTGCTGCACGCCGATACTCGGCTGGCACCAGGCTGGACTGATCCGGTGATCGCGCACCTTCGTGGTCAACAAGCGGGTTGGTTCAAGCTGCGCTTTGACCATGGCGGTTTGCCAGCGCGGTTTGTCGCGGGGTGGGCCAACATGCGAAGCAGGTTTGGTTTGCCGTATGGCGATCAGGGGTTATTGATACCCCTTAAACTCTACCAAGCTGTCGGCGGGTATCCGGACCAACCCCTGATGGAGGACGTAGCGCTGGCTCTGCTGTTAAAAGGTAAGCTGACCGGCCTGGATGCAACGGCGGTGACGTCGGCTGACAGGTATCGGCGCAGCGGCTGGATCAGGCGAGGGGCACGCAACTTGTGGACATTGATGCGCTACTTGGCGGGCGCAACACCGGCCAAACTGGCCGCCGAATACTCAAAATGAGAAGGGTCAAGAAACGATCAGTTTCCCCTTAGCCAAACAGCCGCTGCCCCAAGCGCTGAAAAAAGTTGGGTTCTGATGGTTTCAGGCCCGGCTGAAGTGCGCGAAGCGCGGTCACGTTACGACTATCCGAAACGGTTTTTCCATCCTCGAATTGTAGACGGTAGAGGTCAGCATAGATGCCACCCCGAGCCAAAAGCTCGTCGTGTTTGCCCTCGTCCATCACGCGGCCCCTATCCATGACCACGATCTTGTCTGCCCCTCTGATGGTGGAAAGCCGGTGAGCAATAACCAAGGTGGTGCGCCCTTCTGACAAGCGATCCAACGCTTGCTGAACGACCTTTTCTGACTGTGCATCAAGGGCGCTTGTTGCTTCGTCCAACAGCAAGATCGGCGTATTGCGCAGCAAGGCTCGGGCAATTACGACACGCTGACGCTGCCCTCCTGACAGGGCCGACCCGCGCGGGCCTACTCGTGTCTCGAGCCCATGTTCAAGCTTTGGCAGGAAATCTGCGACATGTGCAGCTTCCAGAACTTTTTGCAGTTCGTCGTCACTGACGTTTTCCCGGCCCAGAACAATATTCTCTCGCAGGGTTTCGTCGAATAACAGCGCCTCTTGCGTGACCACCGAGAACAACCCGCGCAGGTCGGCTATCTCCATTTCCTTAAGTTCCACACCTCCGATGGAGATGGATCCTTGTTGCGGGTCGATCAGGCGCGTCAACAAGTTGAATATAGTCGATTTGCCCGCGCCCGACGCACCGACCAGAGCGGTTGTTTGCCCTGCGGTTGCAGTGAGCGACAAGCTATCCAGTACCTTGGCTTCTCCATACGACAGGCTTACGCCGTCCAACACAATGTCAGGGGCTGCCGTCGGCACTGGAACAGGGTGCTCGGGCGATTTCAGGTTTACCGGCGCATCCATTAGCTCTTTGATACGTTCAAGCGCGGCCGCAGCGGTTTGCCACAGGCCGCTGATAGCCCCCAAGCGGCGCAGCGGGTTAAAGGTGAAACCCATTGCGGTGAAAAACGTCATGAATTGGCCGATGGTCTTTTCGCCGTCGATGATCTCGGACCCTCCGTAAAGGATCACCGCCATGAAACCGACGCCGGACATGATATCGATCATCCCCGGCAAGGCCGAGTTGCCAAACGAAGCCCGGACTTCGGTACGCACATAAGTTCGTGTAAGGTCGCGGTATTGTCGTGCCTGATACCGTTCCAGAGCGTTTAGCTTAATCTGAACGATGCCGTGAAAAACCTCATCGAGCCGGGTGGATAGATGCGCCCCAAGGTCACGGGCTTCGCGCGAACGCGCGCGCACGAAACGCTGTGCCAATGCCGCCGGCATCACCATCAAAGGTACCCCGATACACGCTAGTAAGGCCCAAACCGGGTCAATGGACACCGCCACGCCTAGCAAGACGATCAGTCCGATGAAATCGCGCCCGGTACCGGTAATTACCGCCTGCCAGACAGCCCCGATTGCATTTACGTCAGACTGCACACGCTGCACCAAAAAACCCGGCGGGTGTGTTTGGTGAAAGGCTCCGTCCTGAATCATCATGCGATCTAACAGATCAATGCGCATATCGGCGGCAGATTTTTGCGCTATGCGGGTCAGCAACACCTTTTGGGTCACGCCGGCGATCGCCCGCAGAACAAATATCCCGACCAAGACCAACCCGACCCAGATCAACGCGTTTTCTTGACCGGCCACAAAGACCTGATCGAACATCGGTTGCATAAGCTTGGCCAACGCGCCCATGGTCGCGCCCTCGACCGCCATGAAGACAATGGCGATCATCAAGAGGCCCATGTGCTTGCGCAGGTAATCACGCCACAGCCATTTCAGCAGTTCGCTTGAGGTATAGGTCACGTCGCTCATACTCGGGCAGCATCCGTTAGGGTATCCATCGCAAAGGGTTTACGCAGCCAAACAGGGTAGGGCAAGCGCAGCGACGTTGAATGCATGATTGACGCCACGCCGCGGCAGGATAAGTTGCATGAAATTCTCTTCGCGAAAGGCCCGCATACATGTCAAATCATCCCAACCTGTCGCAAGGGCGTGGTTACCTTGCGATTCCGGGGCCATCGGTGATGCCCGAGGCTGTGTTGAACGCAATGCACCGTCCTGCGCCCAATATCTATGCCGGTGAGTTGGTGGATATGATGCCGCCCCTGATGCAGGATTTGCGCAGCCTCGCCGGGACTAAGCATCATGTCGCGATGTATATTGGCAACGGTCATGCCGCATGGGAAGCCGCATTAAGCAATGTAATTGCCCCCGGTGACAAAGTGTTGGTGCCAGCAACGGGGCGTTTCGGCATTGGTTGGGGTGATACGGCGACCGGTCTGGGTGCAGATGTAGAGATCATGGATTTCGGGCTTCAAAGCGCATTGGATTCTGACCGGATTGCGGAACGGCTCAGG
>DRFG01000111.1 GCA_011050655.1 Roseobacter sp. | reverse complement strand
TGGCAAGGTTTTCAGCAACATCAACAAATTCACAGCCACCGTAGTAGCGACGCCCCGGATAGCCTTCGGCGTATTTGTTGGTCAGAACGGATCCCTGCGCGGCCATCACCGCTGCCGACACGATGTTTTCTGACGCGATCAATTCGATCTCCTGGCGCTGACGGCCCAGTTCGTCCGTGATGGAGCCGAAGATTTCGGGGTCAGCTTCGGATAGAGGCGTTGTAAAAAATCCGGACATGAGCGTTTTCCTTTGGAGTGAGGCTAGAGTTGGGGCTATTTAGCTGAATCCTAAACGGGGGTGAAGGTCGATTGCGCCACAACCGGCTTTATATACGTCAAAGCTGGTAGCCATCAGCAGAATGTGGTTCCTTTGGGCAAGAATGCCCCTCATTGGAAATACGTACCCATGAAGATCGCTTTTACTGCCAGCCGCTCCGAAGTTGCTCAAGAGGCATTAACAGCCCTTGGGGCACGCTATGGCAACGCAGATCCCGCCCGGGCCGATGTGATCGTCGCTTTGGGGGGTGACGGGTTCATGTTGCAGACCCTGCATGAGACCCAGGCGCTGGGCGTACCGGTCTATGGTATGAACAGGGGAACCATTGGTTTTTTGATGAACGAATACGCCGAAGATGATCTGGTCGAGCGTTTGGATGCAGCAGAAGAGGCGGTCATCAACCCATTGGTCATGGTGGCCACCCATGCGAACGGGAGCACGTCAAAAGCGCTGGCGCTGAATGAAGTTGCACTGCTGCGCGAAGGACCGCAAGCGGCTAAGCTCAGGATCAGTGTCGACGGTCGCGTTCGGATGGAGGAGCTGGTCTGTGACGGGGCCTTGCTGGCGACACCTGCGGGTTCTACGGCCTATAATTATTCTGCCCATGGGCCGATTTTACCTATTGGTGCGGATGTGCTGGCGCTGACGGCGATGGCGGCGTTTCGCCCTAGACGTTGGCGCGGTGCGCTGCTGCCAAAGACCGCAAAGGTACGGTTTGATGTCCTTGAACCAGAAAAACGCCCTGTGATGGCGGATGCCGACGGTAACTCTTACCGCAATGTTTTATCGGTTGAAATTAACTCGGACCCGTCGATTGAACACAGAATTCTGTTTGATCCGGGGCACGGGTTAGAAGAACGTCTTATCAGTGAGCAATTCAACTGAAACCATTTGCGTCATGGAACCAAATTCAGCTTGCTACGTTTGATTATACGAGCCGGAAAAAGCCTCAGAGAGGTTTTTGACTGGCTGTATAAACAAAGGAGTTATGCTATGAATTGGGATACAATTAAAGGTAACTGGAAACAGATGAGCGGTAAGGTCAAGGAGGAATGGGGCGATTTGACCGACGATGACGTCACTGAATCCGCAGGGGAGCGTGACCAGTTGGTCGGCAAGATCCAAACCCGCTATGGCGTTGCCAAGGATGAAGCCGAACGCCAAGTAGACACGTTTGCAGCAAAACATCGCTAAGCATTTCATTGACTATGAAAGGCGGCCGTTCTGGCCGCCTTTTTGCGTTTTAAATTCCGATTATACCTCTGCTGCGTACCCTACAGTTTGAAGTGATTGCTTGATTTCGTCTAAAATATCAGGGTCATCTATTGTCGCGGGCATCTTGAAAGGTTCGTTATCTGCCAGCTTGACGATCGTCGCCCGGAGAATTTTTCCGGACCGGGTCTTTGGCAGACGATCCACAACAAGCGTTACTTTGTACGCGGCCACCGGGCCGATCTGTTCTCGAACCATCTTGGCACATTCCGCGCTGATTACGTCGTGGGGGCGGTTTACCCCTTTGGAGAGGCATACCAAGCCCAATGGTATTTGTCCCTTTAAGGCGTCACTTACTCCGACAACTGCGCATTCGGCGACGTCGGGATGATTTGCTAGGATTTCTTCCATGGCACCGGTCGACAGGCGATGCCCTGCAACATTGATCACGTCATCGGTGCGCGCCATGATATAGAGATACCCATCCTCATCGATCATCCCGGCGTCGCCGGTCTCGTAATAGCCTGGGAAGGTTGTAAGGTAGCTTTTGCGAAACCGATCTTCGGCATTCCAGAGGGTTGGCAATGTGCCGGGGGGCAGCGGCAACTTGATTGCGATCGCGCCCAATGTGCCGGGCGATTGACGGTGGCCTGCTTCGTCTAAGATCTGCACATCATAGCCCGGCATCGGCACTGTGGGCGAGCCAAGCTTGACCGGCAGTGCCTCTAGCCCGGCGGGGTTGCCCGCGATAGTATAGCCGGTTTCGGTCTGCCACCAATGATCATACACGGGCTTCCCTAACTTGTTCTGTGCCCACACCACCGTGTCGGGGTCGGCACGTTCACCTGCAAGATACAGCGCACGCAAGCACGAAATGTCGTATTTACCGATTTCTTCGCCTTTGGGGTCTTCGCGTTTCACCGCACGGATGGCGGTCGGGGCGGTAAAGAAACTGCGGACATTATGTTCGGAAATGATGCGCCAAAACGTGCCCGCATCGGGCGTGCCGACCGGTTTGCCTTCGAAGACAACGGTCGTATTACCGTGGATCAGGGGGCCATAGCAGATGTAGCTGTGCCCCACGACCCACCCGACATCGGACGCAGCCCAAAAGACATCACCGGGATCGACATCATAGATGTTTTTCATCGTCCAGTTCAGTGCGACCAGATGACCGGCTGTTTGGCGTATGACACCCTTGGGGGCACCTGTGGTCCCGGAGGTATAGAGTATGTAGGCGGGATGATTGCCTTCGACGGGAACGCAGTCGGCAGGAGCGACACCAACCTGCGCTGCATGCCAGTCAAGATCGCGACCTTCTATCAAGTCGCACTTAGATCGTTCGCGCTGCAAGATCAGGCAAAAGTCAGGCTTATGCTGCGATTGTTCGATGGCGCTGTCCAGTAGAGGTTTATACGCGACAATTCGGTTCGGCTCGAGCCCGCAAGAAGCGGCAATGATTGCCTTTGGGGTGCAGTCATTTATGCGCACGGCCAATTCGTTTGCAGCGAATCCACCAAATACCACCGAATGCACGGCACCGATCCGAGCACAGGCCAGCATTGCTTCGACAGCTTCGGGAACCATCGGCATATAAATAATTACGCGGTCACCCTTGCCGATTCCATTGGCCCGCAACACACCCGCTACTGCGGCGACACGGGTTTGCAATTCGGCAAATGTAATTTTGGTCTTGGTGCCGGTGATCGGGCTGTCGTGGATAATCGCAACTTGATCAGCTCGGCCATTGGCAACATGCCGATCCACTGCATTGTAACAACCGTTTACCTTTGCGTCGGCAAACCATTCGTACAGATCTTCGCCTTTTTCGAATAAGGCTTTGGTGGGGGCCTCGGTCCAATCAATGGCTTTCGCCTGCTCCAGCCAATAGGCTTCGGGGTCGTCTTGCCAGCGTTTGTAAGTCTCGTGATAGCCCATGTATTGCTCCCTCCCGTGATCGCATGGGAATGTGGTATGTCACCAAAGCGGGGAAGGGCAAGGATGTTGAGCATGACGTTGTCGGGTTATGCTGCCAAAATAGCGCCGCGTCGGACCTTCCCACTCATGATCTTTCACGCCGCTAGCAAAACCTTAATCCCCTCCCTTGTCGAAAACGTGCCGCAATGTCGATTTCATATGAGAAGTATTCGCGTGTTGCCGCATGGTTTGGTCAGGGGCGGCACACGGCTGCCTCTGAGTCTTTGATCAAAGGATGAAGGCAATGGGTGATAAGATCGCGAATAAAAAGAAAAAGGCCAAAGCAGATGCGCGTCCGGCCAAGCCGATGGCCAGCGTTGTAGCAGATATCAAACCGGTGTTCGCCGCGAAAGGCGGCAAATCAGTAAAGTAACCCGGTCTGAGTGATGAGGACGCCGCCGCCGCAAAGGCGGCGTCTATCCTTTCATCAGCTTGCAAGCATAGGTTAGCCGTATTGCGCCACTGGCGTGCCTGCAATGGCACCGACGTTCAACAATCCACGTGCGGTGATTGAAGGGGACACTATATGGGCGCGATTACCCATCCCCATCAGGATCGGCCCTACCTCTAGGCCTGCGCCTTTCATTTTCAATATGTTGCGTACTCCTGATGCCGCATCAGCATGCGCGAAAACCAACACATTAGCGGCACCTTCCATCCGGTTGGACGGAAGCAGGCGACTGCGCAGCTCGGGATCCAAAGCTGCATCAATGTTCATTTCGCCCTCGTAGCAAAAATCATGGTTACCTTCGTCCAGTAACTTGAGCGCTGCACGCATGCGCTTTCCCGTCCCTTCGCCCTGGTTGCCGAACTGGCTTTGAGAACACAGAGCAATTTTCGGTTCAATCCCAAAACGCCGCACATGCCGGGCGGCACCGATGGCGATTTCAGCGATCTGATCCGGCGTGGGATGCAAATGCACTTGGGTATCTGCAATGAAAAGCGGGCCGTCTTCGAGAATCATAAGTGACAATGCACCATGCGGGCGACGACCATCTCGACCTAGAACCTGGTCAACGTAGTTCAGATGCCACCGGAATTCGCCGAACGTGCCACAAATCAGACTGTCGGCTTCTTCTCGGTGGACCATTACGGCACCGATGGCGGTGGTATTGGTACGCATTATCGCGCGGGCGATATCGGGGGACACGCCGCGGCGTGCCATGAGTTGGTGATAAGTCTCCCAATAATCTCGATAACGCGGATCGTTTTCGGGGTTCACCAAATCGACGGTTTCGCCCAATTTTATCGTAAGCCCTGCCTTTTCAATGCGCCGCTCAATCACTTCTGGGCGCCCGATGAGGATGGGACGTTCGCTGGTTTCTTCGACCATGGCCTGAGCGGCCCGCAATACGCGTTCGTCTTCGCCTTCGGCAAAGACGATACGGCGCGGCGCGGCGCGTGCGGCTTCAAATACCGGACGCATGAGCATGGACGATTTGAAAACCGAGCTATCCAGCTTGTGGCGATAGGCGGCAAGATCGTCGATCGGGCGAGTGGCGACGCCAGTTTCCATCGCGGCCTTGGCGACGGCGCTGGACACGACGCCGATCAAACGCGGGTCAAAGGGCTTTGGGATAAGATACTCAGCGCCAAAGGTCAGCTGTTCGCCTTGATAGGCTGCGGCGGCTTCGGCCGATGTGGTCGCGCGGGCAAGAGCGGCGATACCGTCAATGCAGGCAATCTTCATTTCGTCGTTGATCGTGGTCGCGCCCACATCAAGTGCACCGCGAAAGATGAACGGAAAACATAACACGTTATTGACCTGATTGGGAAAATCCGAACGCCCGGTTGCTATGATTGCGTCCGGTGCCACCGCACGGGCCAACTCTGGCATGATTTCAGGCGTGGGGTTGGCAAGTGCAAATATGATAGGACGAGCGGTCATTTTCTGAACCATCTCTGGGCTAAGGACGCCCGGACCGGAAAGCCCTAGAAAAAGATCGGCATCGTGGATCACATCATCCAGATCGCGCAGGTCAGACTTCTGTGCATATTCGGATTTGATCGGGTTCATGTCGATCTCTCGACCTTCATAGACCAAGCCATGGATATCGCAGAGCCAGACATTTTCGCGCTTCACCCCAAGTTTCAGCAGCATATTCAGACAAGCGATGCCCGCCGCCCCGCCACCGGTAGAAACAATCTTGATGTCCTCGAATTTCTTGTTGGCAACGAAAAGCGCGTTTTTGACTGCCGCACCGACCACGATCGCCGTGCCGTGCTGATCGTCATGAAACACCGGTATGTTCATGCGTTCGCGGCAGATACGTTCGACGGTAAAGCAATCGGGGGCTTTGATGTCCTCAAGGTTGATGGCACCGAAGGTGGGTTCAAGCGCACACACCAGATCAGCCAGCTTTTCGGGGTCATGTTCGTCAAGTTCGATATCGAAGCAATCGATGTTGGCGAACTTTTTAAATAGAACCGCCTTGCCCTCCATCACCGGTTTCGACGCCAACGCCCCTATATTGCCCAACCCCAAAACCGCAGTGCCGTTCGTGACCACGCCAACTAGATTAGCACGAGTAGTGTACAGCGCGGCCGTCGATGGATCGGCTTTGATCTCGAGACAGGCTTCAGCTACGCCTGGTGAATAGGCGCGAGCAAGATCGCGACCGTTTGCTAGGGGTTTGGTTGCGCGCACCTCTAGCTTTCCAGGTTTTGGAAGGGCGTGATAATCGAGCGCAGCTTGGCGCAGGTTAGGCGCATCGGTCATGTTGGGTGGTTCCTTGAAAAGAATGGTTTAGCGTTAAACTATTTTTTTGAGTGCGCCAACCGGGCATTTTACGTGGGCATTCTCTTTGCGCGTGTAGAGGGGGCCAGCCCCCATCGTGACAAGCCACGATTCCCCCGGAGTTTCTTTGGCAAAATGAAGCTGGGGTTTTTTATCTCTTTTGCCATCGCAACTTTGGGTAAAGGTTTTTATAGTTTTTACAAACGGGGGAAGCATGACAGACGATCTGCGTAAGAATGCCATTGAAGTATGGGCGAACGCCTATGCGCCATATTCGAATTTTCAGGTCGGAGCTGCGTTGCGGGGCGTGTCCGGCAGAATATACGTCGGCTGCAATGTCGAGAACGTTGCTTATCCTGAAGGAACCTGCGCCGAAGCTGGGGCCATCGCTGCGATGGTGGCCACAGGCGAGACCGAATTTGTTGAGGCTTATGTGATTTCGGGCAATCCTTTGCCGGTGACGCCATGTGGCGGCTGCCGTCAAAAAATGGCGGAGTTTGGCAAGGCGGATGCAATGGTCACGATGGGCACGATGGCGGGAGTCGAAGAAACGATGACACTTTCTGAATTATTGCCCGGGGCGTTTGGCCGCGCGCATATGGAGCATTAAGCCGTGAGCGCCCGCGCCATTCTTGCCAAGTTGCGGCATCGACAGTCACCCACCCGCGAGGAACTGGTCTGGTTTGCGACGGCGTTGGCGGATGGGCGTGTCAGTGACGCCCAGGCTGGTGCGTTTGCAATGGGGGTGTGTCAGGTCGGGTTAAGTGATGTCGGGCGTGTCGCGCTTACCTTGGCGATGCGTGACAGTGGACGAGTGTTTTCGTGGAACTTGGACGGGCCAGTGCTGGATAAGCATTCGACCGGTGGGGTGGGCGATTGTGTCAGTCTTGTCTTGGCCCCAGCTCTTGCGGCATGCGGTGCCTATGTGCCGATGATCTCGGGGCGTGGTTTGGGGCATACTGGCGGCACCTTGGACAAGATCGAGGCGATCCCCGGTCTGAACACTCAGGTCGATGAAACGAAGTTTCGCCAGATTGTCATGCAAGTGGGCTGTGCAATAGTCGGTGCGACAGATGACATAGCACCAGCGGACAAGCGGCTTTACGCAGTGCGAGATGTGTCTTCGACGGTTGACAGTCTTGATCTGATTACGGCGTCGATATTGTCGAAAAAGCTGGCTGCTGGCCTTGATGGGTTGGTATTGGACGTCAAGGTGGGGAGCGGGGCCTTCATGAAGGACCTTGGGCAGGCGCAGGCTTTGGCTGCCGCGCTGACCAAGACGGCCAATGCCAGCGGTTGCCGAACCACAGCGATCATCAGCGATATGAGCCAGCCTTTGGTTCCGAGTTTGGGAAATGGGCTGGAAATCGCTGAAGTGATGCGGGTGCTAACGGGGCAGGTCAGCGGCCCAGTGGTTTCAGTTTGCGCGGCCTTGGGCGGTGTGTTGCTGGCCAACGCGGGTCTGGCCGGGGATGTTCAGACGGGTGCCGATGCGATCGTCGGTGCGATCCGTTCAGGTCGCGCAGCCGAGAGATTTGGCAGAATGGTCGCCGCAATGGGCGGACCCACACAATTTGTAGAGAACTGGAGCCGGTTTTTACCCGAGGCGACGATCATTGGTGAGGTGTGGTCGTCAGCAAGTGGGTATGTAACTGCCATTGATGGGGAGGCATTGGGGCTTGCCGTGGTGGCATTGGGTGGGGGGCGTGTGATCGAAGGCGACCAGATAAACACCGCCGTGGGAATATCCGATGTGGTGCGTTTGGGGACACGTGTATCGCAGCGCTCTCCGCTGGCGGTGGTGCACGCCGTACGCAATGTTGACGCTGAAAAGGCGGCAAAGGCTATCCGCGCGGCGATTACGATTTCGTCTGAGCCAGTTGCACCGCCTGATTTGATTGTGGAGCGGGTTGGCTGATGGCGCGCGCGTTTCTGGTTGTCCTGGATTCTGTCGGCATCGGTGGCGCACCTGATGCGCATACGTTTTTCAATGGTGCGGTGCCCGATAGCGGAGCGAATACGATTGGGCATATTGCTCAGGCCTGTGCCGAAGGCCGAGCGGACGATGGCCGTCGTGGGCATCTACATGTGCCGCACATGATGGCGATGGGATTGGGCCGCGCGGTGGAGCTTGCAAGTGGCATGCGTGTCCATGGATGGGATCGGCCTTTGACCGGCACATGGGGAGCGGCCACGGAGGTTTCGCGTGGCAAGGATACTCCGTCGGGACATTGGGAGCTGGCGGGACTGCCTGTGCCTTGGGCATGGCATTATTTTGACGACGTTACGAATTCTTTTCCTGCTGATTTAATTGCGAAACTTGCGTCATTGGCAGGCACCGCAGGTATTTTGGGAAATTGTCATGCGCCGGGCACTGCAATTATCGAGAAACTGGGCGCGCAGCACATCGCCAGTGGCTTACCAATTTGCTATACTTCAGCGGATAGCGTGTTGCAGATCGCAGCCCATGAGGAAAGCTTTGGGTTGGCTAGGTTGCTGGATCTGTGCGCGCGAATTGCGCCGGTCGCCCATGAGATGAAAGTGGGACGGGTGATTGCTCGCCCTTTCACCGGGAACGCAGAAACGGGGTTCGTTCGAACGCCGAACCGGCGTGACTTTGCCATTACGCCGCCGGGTCCGGTGCTGAGCAACTGGGTGCAGGACGCGGGAGGGCGGACCTATGCCGTGGGTAAGATTGGCGACATCTTTTCAATGGCAGGATTCAATGAAGTGCGAAAGGGACCCGATGCCGACTTGATGACCCATTTGAATGACCTTGTCAAAACCGCGGAGGATGGCAGCCTGACATTTGCGAATTTTGTGGAATTCGACAGCCTGTACGGGCATCGGCGTGATGTGGCGGGATATGCGCGTGCGCTGGAATGGTTTGATGTGGAGCTTGGGAAGGTGATCGGGAAACTGCGGGTCGGTGACATACTTGTGCTGACAGCGGATCACGGTAACGATCCAACATGGGTTGGAACGGATCACACGCGTGAGCGCGCGCCTGTGCTGATAACGGGTAGCGGGCAAGGAAGCTTGGGAGAAATTGGGTTTCGTGACGTAGCGGAGCTGATTGCTGGTCATCTCGGCATAGCGGTCCGTAGATAGCGGGTAGGGGGTCAGCCCCCATCGCGGCATGCCGCGACCCCCCGGAGTTTATTTGGCAAAATGAAAGTGCGATGACGTTGGGAAGGTTGCGAAGCCAGGCTTTTCGAGGCAAGAGTTCAACAAGTAATATGGAGAGCGCCCGTAATGTCCCAGTCTGATGATCACCTGACCGTTGTCAATCACCCATTGGTCCAGCATAAGCTGACGATCATGCGCGACAAAGAGACACCAACGGCAGTGTTTCGGCAGCTGTTGCGCGAAATCAGTCAGTTATTGGCCTATGAGGTGACGCGAAGCCTGCCGATGACCACAAAGCGGATCGATACTCCGATGCAGCCGATGGATGCGCCGACGCTGGATGGCAAAAAGCTGGCGCTGATTTCGATCTTGCGGGCCGGCAATGGTCTTTTGGATGGTGTGCTGGAGTTGATCCCATCTGCGCGGGTTGGTTTTGTCGGGCTTTACCGTGATGAAAAAACGCTGGAACCGGTTAAATACTATTTCAAGGTGCCCGAAGGAATGGATGACCGGCTGGTAATTGCGGTTGATCCCATGTTGGCGACTGGGAATTCATCCGTGGCGGCAATTGATATGCTGAAGGAAGCTGGGGCAACGAATATCCGCTTTTTGTGCCTGCTTGCCGCCCCGGAGGGGATTGCACGCATGAAACAAGCGCATCCTGACGTGCCGATCGTGACAGCGGCAGTGGATGAAAAGCTGAATGAATCCGGTTATATTGTGCCGGGCCTCGGAGATGCCGGTGACAGGATGTTCGGCACAAAATAGTGCTAGGAATTTGGCGCGTATCAGTAAGCGACTCTTTACTCTGATCCTGTGATGGCGCATTGTTCACCTACTATATCATGTGGGGGCGCAGATGAAGATAACTAAAATCGTTGCGATTGCTGTCGTATTGGGGGTGTTCAGCGGAGGCATTTTGCATGCGCAATCCTTTCGCGATCAGCCTGCCGAATTTCCACCCATGTCCTATAAGGGCAAGCAATATGTAGACAGCAAAGGCTGTGTTTTCATTCGCGCGGGCATAGACGGGAACGTCACATGGGTGCCAAGGGTGTCGCGGAAGCGTCAGGGGGTATGTGGTTTTAAACCATCAAACGTCGGAACCGCCGCAGCGAACCCGTCAACGAACACAAACACAGCGATACAAATCACGCCGAACAACGGCAGTGTTGCGCAGCCCGCAGCCCGTGTCGCAACAGCGAATGTAACACCGCGCCCCGTGCCGACACGGCGTGCCGCACCGGTAGTGGTGCGCAAGGCCGCCCCGAGGGTTGTGCGTCAGACCGCACCGCGCCCGGTTGTGGTTGCGAAGGTCCCTGTCGCTGTACCTACCGCCAGGGTGCCAGCGTCAAACGTGCCCGCAGGGGGAGCGTGCCCAGGCCGATCGGCCTTGAGCCAGCGTTACTCGGGTTCGAATAGCCGCGGTTTGGCTGTTCGCTGTGGCCCGCAATCTGCACCTATTGTGGCATCGCAATCTGCACCCATCATGGTACCGCAAGCCGGGCGCGTGGTGACGGTGCCTGCGGCGCAGCGTCAACATGCGGGTGTGGTGACCACTATGCCCTATGAACGTAGGGTGGCCGGTGTAACCGCCACGACCCGTATCGTGCCGAAACACGTAGCCCAGAATCGGTTGAACACCTCTGCCAATGTTGCCGTCCCACGCGGGTACAAGCAAGTCTGGACCGACGACCGTCTGAACCCCAATCGAGCCGAGCAAAATCTGGCCGGACGAGCCCGTATGCTTTTGATCTGGACGAACTCGGTCCCCCGTAGGTTGATCAATCAATCCACGGGCAGAGACATGACGGCTCAAATTCCGCTTGTTTACCCTTATACTTCGATTGAACAGCAGCGCCGCGAACTGGGCGAGGTTACATTTGCGACGCGTGACGGTCAGCTGGTCAAGCGCATCGTGCGCAACACACATGCTGCACCGGTTGGCCGCAAGCCGGTTGTGTCCAGCAGGTCTGCGACTAAACCTGCCGTCACTGCCGCCCCTCAGCGGGTCCAGACAAAGGGAAATAGCTATGTGCAGGTCGGTGTGTACAGTCATAGCGCCAATGCGCAAAAGACCGCGCGGCAAATTGCAAAGATGGGAATGGGCGCACGTATCGGGAAAACGACCCGTGGCGGCAAGACCTTACTGACGGTGCAGGCTGGACCGTTCGGGAAGGCTTCGGCCCCGTCGGCTTTAAACTCGCTGCGGCGTGTTGGCTTTCAAGACGCCTATATCCGCTGAGCCTCGAGCGTCGGCAGCTACATCAGGCCAGTCGGAGATAATCCGGCTGGCCATTTCTTTTCCCCATAGCGCATAGATCTCGGGACCGGGGTGATATCCGTCTTCGGCTAATTGAGAGTGTTTAAGCGGGATGTTGAATGGCACATGGCGGACATGAGGATGCAATTGGGCCTGGCGCACCAGTGCCGTGTTAAAGCGCTGCGCCTCGCGGCCAAGCGACCACCGCAACGGCTGCGGGAGTATGGGAAAATCACCCAGTGGCGGGACGCCGGAAATATAGATCAGTCGCGGCGCATATAACGTGTCGAGCCTGTCGATTAATCTTTGTTGCTGCCGTACCCAAAGAGACCTTGGAACGGCATGTGTCACATCGTTGACGCCAAGCGCGGTTACGATGACGTCGAAGGGCACGGGTTTTAGGCGGTTCAGAGTGTTGAGAGTGCTGCGTGTGGTTGCACCTGTCTGTGCCACCAACCGCCAGTCGAGTTTGAAATGCTTACCAAGCGACTGGGCAAGCTGGCCTGAAAGCGCTTGTGATTGTTGGCCGACACCGACCCCCGCCGCCGATGAATCACCTAGGATCAGGATCGAAAGCGGCGGGCCATCGCCAAGCTGACCGAACCGGGGGCCATCGGCTTCGGGAAGGCGCAGGGCACGCGCCCGTACCCTCACACCTTGCGCGACTAAAATGGGAAGCATCACCAAGCGAAGACCGATATCGAACATCAGCAGGGCCTATCCTACGCAGATATCTTGCAACCTAAGCCAATCGGCGTCGTTTAGAAGCGGTGCCGTTTCCTGACCGTTCATTGGGTCACGTTCAATCAGTGCGCGAACCGTTGCATCAGTCTTATCGCGCGCCTGGGCAAATGGCGTACTGTGGAGCCTTTCTTTGGCAAAACGGGCCAACAATGCATCTGTCGATGGTGGCTGGCCTTTCTGGCTCATCAGATGTTCGGCATAGCTTTCGAGGGCAGCGTCGGATACGTCACCTGTGGTCAACAACCGAAAGTTTTCACGCAATCCGATAGCGGAAAGCATATCGGCCAGAGGGTCACTGACGTCACGATGCACGAGCTCTGACAGAATGAAGCCGCCAGCCACGTCTGGTGAATCGTAATTTTCAAACAGGGTTTTGTCCAATACGATCATGCCACCGGGGAGGTGCAAGCTGGGCCGCGTCATCGCCGGTAGCACGACCAGCGGCCCTGCTGACAGACGCGCCCCCAGTTTAGCAAGGGCTGTGCGACCCCGAGGAGGGGTGCAGGCCACACCTGAGACCCGTTCGATCTGTTTAAGCAGCGCCGCGCCGATGGTTGCACTTTTGACCTTAGGAACGACGCGCAATGTATGGTCTTGCACGGCTCTTGGTAGCCAAAAAATTGCAAGGGCCGCCACCACAAGAAACGACGCCAGAACGCCGTAAAGCCGAAGTCTGCCCGGTCGGGGTCGCCCGCGGTCCACCACTTTGCGCAATGTTTCGATTGCATCGATCATCTCTGCTTCGGAATCCGGAATTTCAAGGGTCTCGGAGGGGTCGCCGTCGGGGTGGTAGATAGCAGGCCGTAAACCAGGATTTTTACGGTCCACCGCCGCCAACGACCAATGGGCGAGCGCTTGATCTTTCAGGTTCGATATCACCAAGGTCGCATCACCGATGGATACGATTACTTCGCGCCGCTGCTCATCTGGACCAGCACGCCAAAGGCCCGTTGCTTCTAACCGGGCATATTTTGAAAGCGCCGTCATATCCTGTAGTATACTGCCATATCGTTTTCGCTAGTCTACCATCTGTTACGGGTTGAGCAATGGGGGCAGTTGGGCCAGCATGTGACAATTCTGAAGGAGATATGCATATGAAGATAAAACCTGCTCAGGTTGCCGATACAGCAGTTCTCGCTGACATGTGGTATAAGGGCTGGTATCAGGCTCATGCGCAAATAGTACCGCCTGCGCTTGTTAATCTACGTACTCCGGCAGAGTTTGCTGGGCGCATTGCCGCCCATTTAGGGCAGACCCATGTGGCGTGGCAAGATGATCAGATCGTCGGATTTTTCATGCTGGACCAAGATGAGATATATCAGTTTTATGTGAACCGTCCGTATCAGGGTACTGGCGTTGCGACAAGGCTTATGCAAGCGGCAGAAGATGCATTGGGCGATGGGTTGAAGTGGTTGGCCTGTTCGGTCGGCAATGAAAGAGCCGCCGCATTTTATGAAAAATGTGGTTGGACGCAGGCAGGAGCGATCCCTTATGAGGTCGAAACCGGAGAGGGGCCGTTGGTGGTCGATGTCTGGCGGTACGAAAAAAGATTGAGCGTAGCTAAAAAGCCCCGACGCCTTGCTACATAAGCACAGCCCAGTTGGAGTATCGCGCAAACCGACCCAAATCGGGACGGTTTCGGCGCACAGCGCTTACAGGGTCGCAGCAGATTTGCGCAGCTCGAATTTCTGGATCTTTCCCGTCGAGGTTTTCGGAAGTTCCTGAAACACAATCTTCTTAGGCGTCTTGAAGCCCGCCAGCGTTTGGCGGGCAAAGGCGATCATCGCAGCCTCGTCACCGACGGCACCGGCTTTGAGTTCGACGAAAGCGCAGGGAACTTCGCCCCATTTTTCGTCCGGTTTGGCCACTACCGCAGCCAGGTTCACATCGGGGTGCCCCATTAACACGCCTTCGACTTCGACCGACGATATGTTTTCTCCGCCCGAGATGATGATGTCTTTGGCGCGGTCCGCGATCTGAATGTAGCCATTTGGATGCTGGACGGCCAAATCGCCCGAATGGAAATAGCCACCCGAGAAAGCCTCGCGGGTTGCGTCCGGGTTCTTGAAATACCCCTTCATCACCGCGTTGCCGCGTATCATGATTTCGCCTTGCGTGCTGCCATCCAATGCGACCTGCGTCATCTGGTCATCCAGCACCGTGATGTCCTCCATCATCGGCATTGCGACACCCTGGCGGGCTTTGACCGCAGCGCGGGACTGGCTTGGCAGAGCATCCCAGTCTGGGTCCCAAAGGCATTCGGTGACGTGACCATAGGTTTCGGTCAGGCCATAAACCTGCGTGACGTTGAAACCCAAAGCCTCGATCTTGGTCAGGGTGGCAGGGGCCGGAGGTGCCCCAGCGGTAAACACCTCGACAGTGTGATCAAAGGCGCGGCGTTCGTTCTGCTGTGCGTTGACCAGCATGTTCAGCACGATAGGAGCCCCACCGAAATGCGTAACCCGCTGATCCGCGATCGCATCATAGATCGTGGCGGCGGTAACATCGCGGCAGCAAACCAGTGTCCCCCCCAACAACGGCATCATCCAGGTGTGGTTCCAACCGTTGCAATGGAAAAGCGGAACAATCTGCATGAACACAGGCCGCATGACCATGCGCCAACTGACCACCGTCCCCATTGTCATCAGGTACGCCCCACGGTGATGGTAGACGACCCCCTTGGGCCGCCCCGTGGTGCCAGAGGTGTAATTCAGCGCAAGGCTTTCCCATTCGTCCTGCGGCATCACCCATGCAAACTGCGGGTCCCCCTCGGCGATCAGATCCTCGTATTCGCGGTGCTTTCCTGACGCGGTATAACCGGCCCCGTGGTCGGATACCTCGATAATCATCGGAGCATGCTCTCCAACCTGCGCGCAGGCTGCTTCTGCCAATTCGATGAATTGCGTATCGGCCAGCAGCACACGGGCTTCGCCGTGATCAAGAATATATGCGACGGTATCGACATCCAGCCTTGTATTGATAGTGTTCAACACCGCCCCGCATGCTGGCACACCAAAATGGGCTTCGGCTTGGGCCGGCACGTTTGGCATAAGGGTTGCAACAACCTGCCCGGGGCGGACGCCGAGGTTAACCAAGCTCGAAGCCAGCTTGCTACACCGGTCATAATACTGCGCATAGGTATGCGACTTCGCGCCGTATGACACAGCCGTCACATCGCGAAATACCTTGGCTGCGCGTTGCAGATGCGACAGGGGGGTAAGTGCGACGTAATTGGCGCGACATTTGTCCAAGCCTTCTTCGTTTGTCATCCAACCCATCATATTTCCTGCCATTTAGGACGTTATCGGCATAAGTATTGCGTGGGAGCGGGGATTTTGAAAAGAGTGAAACTGCATAGCCATTCGGAGACTGTCGTATTTTGTTCACAAAGCTGAATTTGGGCTGCAACCGGGTGTGTTGCTTTTGTCGTCTGCGCCGCCAGACGGGGAGCGCGACGTGATCATCAGCAAGGGTCGCGGTTATATCTTTGTTCATATTCCCAAAACCGGCGGTACATCGTTGGCGTTGGCGTTGGAAAGCCGCGCCATGAAAGACGATCTGATGTTGGGTGATACGCCCAAGGCGGCGAAGCGACGAAAGCGGTTAAGCGATGCAAAGACTGCGGGTCGGCTTTGGAAGCATTCCACTTTGGCGGATATCGAGGGCTTGGTTCCCCGTGATGAGATCGCGCAGATGTTTACCTTTACCATGGTGCGCAACCCATGGGACCGGATCGTCAGCTATTACCACTGGTTACGTGATCAGACCTTTGACCATCCGGCGGTGGTACTGGCCAGCCAAGTAGACTTTGGCAGTTTCCTCAACACACCGTTTGTACAACAAAGCTTCCAAGCGGCACCATACGGCTTTTACGTGCGCGATAGTCTGAAACAAGAGCGGTGCAAACTGTTCATCCGGGTTGAACATTTTACACAGGATGCAGCCCCGCTGTTTGATCACCTTGGGTTCGACGTGAACCTTCCGCATAAGAACACATCGAGCCGCGAGCAGGACCATCGGGTGTACTACACCGAGCAGACACGTAATCTGGTAGCCGGGCTTTGCGCCGAAGACATCGCGCGTTTCGGGTACCGTTTCGACGCCTGATCGTGAAAACGGCCAGCAGAGGCTGCTGGCCGTTTCAAGGGTGTTGGTCGTTAGATTAAAGCTGCCCTAAGCGGCCTTTGCATCAGGGCCGAAGCGGCCATAGAAGGTCTGGTTCTTTTCGGCCATTTCACGCAGCAGGTCTGGGCACTTGAACCGATCCCCGAACTTCTCGGTCAACTGGTCGCAACGTTCGGCGGCATAAGGTGCACCGATAATATCCAGCCAGCTGAACGGGCCGCCGGACCAAGGCGCAAAGCCCCAGCCAAGGATCGCACCCACGTCGCCTTCGCGTATGTCCATCAACACGCCTTCTTCCAGCGCACGTACGGCTTCCAATACCTGAACGAACATCAGACGGTCCTGCACGTCGCGCAGGTCAGGCTGTTCATCGGCCAGCGGAAATTTGTCGTGTATGCCCTTCCAATAACCCTGACGCTTGCCCTTTTCATCATAGTCAAAAAATCCAGCGTTTGCTTTGCGCCCCAAACGGCCCAGATCTTCCATCCAGAAGATCAGATCGTCTGCTTGGGATGCCGGATAGGCGTTACCCATGGCCTCTTTCGTTGCGCGGGCAATCTTGGCCCCCAGATCAATCGAGGTTTCGTCGGTCAATTGTACTGGCCCCACGGGGAAGCCCAGCAACTGAGCCGCGTGATCAACCAATTGCGGTGCCGTGCCTTCGGTGATCATCCGTGCGCCTTCATTGGCGTAAGGAATGATACAGCGATTGGCATAGAAGAACCGCGCATCGTTTACGACGATCGGCGTCTTGCGGATCTGGCGCACGTAATCGAGCGATTTGGCCACCGCACGGTCGCCTGTCTCAGCGCCTTTGATGATTTCGACCAACAGCATCTTTTCAACGGGTGAAAAGAAGTGGATGCCGATGAATTGGTCCGCACGCGTCGATGCCTTGGCCAATTCAGTGATAGGTAAGGTGGAAGTGTTGGAAGCAAAGGTGCAATCCTCGGGGATCACCGCTTCGACCTTTTTGGTCATCTCGGCTTTTACTTTCGGATCCTCGAACACCGCCTCGATGATCAGATCGCACCCCTTGAGCGCGTCCAGATCGGTTGTGGCAGTGATCAGATCCAGCGCGGCGGATTTCTTTTCCTCGGTGGATTTCTTGCGTGCGATGCCTTTGTCAAAGAAGCTGGCAGAATAGGCTTTGCCCTTGTCTGCGGCTTCTTGGGTCTGGTCGATCAGCACGACCTCGATACCGGCCTGAACCGATACCAACGTAATGCCGGCACCCATCATGCCCGCACCCAATACGCCTAGCTTTTTAACGCGCTGGTCCGGTACGCCTTCGGGCCGTACAGCGCCTTTCTCTAACGCTTCCTTGTTTAGGAACAGCGACTGGATCATCGCAGAAGACGACGGGTTCATCAGGATGTTGGTAAACCAACGCGCTTCGATCTTAAGCGCAGTATCGAAAGGTACCAGTGCCCCTTCATACACTGCACTCAGCAGCGCTTTGGCGGCCGGGAATGCGCCTTGGGTCTTGCCGTTGACCATTGCGTTGGCACCGACGAAGGTCATGAAACCAGCAGGGTGGTAAGGTGTCCCGCCGGGCATTTTGTAGCCCTTTGCATCCCACGGTTTCAAGATGTCCGCGTCTTTGGCGTTCAACACCCAGTCTTTCGCGGCAGCAACCGGATCAGCGACGACTTCGTCAATCAGGCCCGCAGATTTCGCTGCTGCCGGTGCAACCATCTTGCCCTCAAGCAAGAACGGCGAAGCGCCCATGGCACCCAGCTTGCGGGTCAGGCGGGTGGTACCGCCTGCGCCCGGAAAGATGCCGACCATAATCTCTGGCAGGCCAATACGGGCTTTGGGGTTGTCAGCAACAAAGATACGGTGTGTGGCAAGCGGCAATTCCAGACCGATCCCCGCGGCAGTACCAGGCAGGGCCGACGCTATTGGCTTGCCGCCCTTGTTGGTTTTCGCGTCCATGCCAGCGCGTTCGATCTTGCGCAGCAAGGCGTGCATCTGCATCGTGCCATCGAACAATCCCTGAGCAGGATTGTCGCCGGCATCTTCGCGCATCTTCGCCAGCAAGTTCAGGTCCATGCCACCGGCAAAAGAACCATCCTTGCCCGAAGTAATGACGGCACCCTTAATGCTGTCGTCGGACAGAACCTTGTCGATGATGGCGTCCAGTTCGGACAAACCGGCAATCGACATGACGTTCATGGATTTTCCTGGCACGTCCCAAGTGATGATGGCGACGCCGTCGGCGTCTGTCTTCATGGTAAAATCGGTCATTTTAATCTCTCCCTGATTTGGAGTGTGTTACGAGCGCCGAGGGGTATAATCAGCAAATTTTTCAAGCAGCGATCTGATTAATACTACAGTGGCTTCGGGGCCATTGGCGCAATCATCTTCGCTTAGCAAAATCCGTTTGAAGTCGTTGAAGCTCTCGCGGTCAAAGCTGTCGCTGGGATCATTGCGGTGCTTAAAGAACAGCGGCGGCGTGTTCTGGTACAGGCGTACATATGCCCCGCCGCGTTCCTCTTTGAGCTTTAGATCCTTCAGGCCACGCTTGGCCGCCATTTCGGCGACGGCATGAAAGGGATGGTCTTTATTGCCCATCAGACCCTCTCGATTATTGTTGCGGCACCCATGCCGGACGCAATGCAAAGCGTGGCCATGCCGACCTCTTTGTCAGCGCGCTCAAGCTCGTCAAGCAACGTACCGATGATCATCGCACCGGTCGCGCCCAAAGGGTGTCCCATCGCGATGGAACCACCGTTGACGTTCACCTTGCTGTCATCGACGTCAAATGCCTGCATGAAACGCATAACCACCGCGGCGAAGGCTTCGTTGACTTCAAACAGGTCAATGTCACCGATCTTCATACCATTGTCCGCGAGAATTTTTTCAGTCACTGGCACAGGCCCGGTCAACATGATTGTCGGATCGGTGCCGATCTTGGCGGTGGCGCGGATACGGGCGCGTGGCTTGAGGCCGTATTTTTCGCCAAACTCCTTGTTGCCAATCAATACAGCCGCCGCGCCATCAACAATACCCGACGAGTTGCCAGCGTGGTGGATGTGATTAATCTTTTCCAGATGCGGGTATTTCATCAGCGCGATCTTATCGAAACCGGGCATGACTTCGCCCATCTGCTGAAACGCAGGGTTCAGTGCGCCAAGTGATTGCATGTCGGTCTGAGGCCGCATGTATTCGTCATAGCTGAGAATAGATAAGCCGTTCTGGTCTTTTACATCGATCACAGATTTAGCGAACCGGCCTTCGTCCCAGGCTTTCTTGGCACGTTGTTGGGACTTGACGGCGAGTTGGTCGGCCTCGTCACGGGTAAAGCCGTATTCGGTAGCGATAATATCGGCTGAAATACCCTGCGGGACAAAGTATTTCTCCATCGCGATAGTCGGGTCAACGGCAATAGCAGCACCGTCGCTTCCCATCGCCACACGGCCCATCATTTCTACGCCGCCTGCGATATAGGCCATGCCCGCGCCGCCTCTTACCTGATTAGCTGCTAGGTTCACGGCTTCCATGCCAGATGCACAAAAGCGGTTGATCGCAAGGCCAGGGATGCGTTCGTCCAAATCGGAAGCCAACACCGCAGAGCGTGCCAGACAACCGCCTTGCTCCATCACTTGCGTTACGTTGCCCCAGATAACGTCCTCGACGGCGTGCCCTTCTAGGTTATTGCGCTCTTTGAGCGCGTTTAGCGTCAACGCGGACAGGCGCAGCGAGGTAACCTCGTGCAGCGATCCGTCTTTGCGACCCTTGCCGCGCGGCGTGCGTAGCGCGTCATAGATATATGCTTCGGTCATGTGATCTCTCCGTTTATGTCAGGCGCGGTCAGCTGGGCTGCCGGGCATTAAATCATAAGGGGCCTTCCAACCTGGTGTTTCACTCAGGCGCGAAAGCCACGCGTCGATATGGGGCCAATCCTTCCGGTCAAATCCGAAAGGTTCAGGGTAATAAAGATAGCCACAGCAGCTGAGATCGGCGTTGGTTATCTGGTCGCCGACGATCCAGTCACGGCCATCAAGATGGTCATTCAGTACGGCGTAGGCCGCCGATAGGCGCCCTTGCATAAAACTGATGACTTCCTTGGGGCGCTTGTCTTCAGGCAGGAAATTTAACAGAAAACGCGTCATACCCGCATTTGAACTCAGCTTGTGGTTGTCCCAAAGCACCCATCTCAAGATCTCGCGGCGTTCGTCGGCATTTTTCCCGCCAAACTTGCCTGACTTTTCCGAAATATAATCTTGTATGACGCCGGATTGGGTCAGTCGGACGTCTCCATCGACCATAACCGGCGCTTCACCCATGTTATTGATGCTTGTACGGTAATCAGGAGTGCGGGTTTCCCCACCGAAAAAGTCAACCTTTACAGGTTCCCAATCGAGGCCGGATAGTTGAAACGCGAGGGCGGCCTTGTAAGCGTTTCCACTTTCGCCAAAACAGTAAAGTTTGATGGTCATATATGCCTCCCATAGGCGGTGGTAAAATTTAATGTTGCCGTGGGGGTATCACACCCCCACACCCCCGTGGAGTTTATTCGGCAAAATGAAAATGACTTTGTGCGTGTTAAACAACTGCTAACCGAACTCTTATATCGATGCCGTGCGGGGCAGGCTGGAGAGCCGAGCCGCGTGCAAAGTGAAACCCTGCTTTGGTCTTAATCTGTATTGGGGCCAGAGCAGGGTGACTGTATTTCATTTTGCTAAAAAAACTCTCCCCGAAGGGTCGGTTCCATTTAGGCGTGTCTTCGGCGATTGCTTTCATTTTTTCCGATCATCCAGTTCAGCGTTGAAAAGCCGAAGGCGCGCAGTGAGGTTTTCTTCGTCCATAACGCTGTTAAAGTTTTCGAATATAAATGACAGGGCTTCACCTTCATCCAAACCCGCTTCGGAAGAAAACTTTTTGAGGCGACGATACCCATCTTCGGTCATTGCAACGGGAAAGCGTCGGGTCAGGCGAAAACGTTTAGGCATAGTGGTCCTTTCTATCAGCGTTAGGAGTGGGGTTTCCCCCACTCCTGGCAACTTAGAAGTTTGCCGAGTCCAGCGCCATTACTGTCTGTGCGCCGGTTTCAATTCGGGTAAGATGCAGCGCCGTCGCGGGCAATTGACGCGCCATATAAAACCGTCCGGTAGCCAGTTTGGCTTCTAGGAAGGCGGGGTCCCCAACCTTGTCGGCAAGGGCTTTCTTGGCAGCGATCCCCATTTTTGCCCACATGTAGCCCAAGCAGACGTGCCCGAACATATGCATGAAGTCATTCGATCCTGATAACGCGTTGTTAGGATTTTTCATACCATTTTGCATGAAATACATCCCCGCAGATTGAAGATCCTTGCTCGCGGCTTTGAGTGGTTCGAGGAAAGTCTTGTCGAACTCAGCATCCTGCCCAGCATTGTCCTTGATGAAGGTTTTGATCAGGTCAAAGAAAGCCATCACATGCTTGCCGCCATCTTGTGCCAATTTGCGCCCGACTAAGTCCAACGCTTGAACACCGTTGGCACCTTCATAAATCATGGCAATGCGGGCATCACGCGTGAACTGGGACATTCCCCATTCTTCGATATAGCCATGGCCGCCGTAAATCTGCTGGGCCTTGACTGTCATATCATAGCCCACATCGGTCAAGAAGCCTTTGATGACGGGCGTCATCAGCGAGATCAGCCCGTCGGCATCGCTGTCACTGGAACGGTGTGCGGCGTCGATCAGATTTGCACCCCATAATATGAACGCTCGCGCGCCTTCAACGAAGGATTTCTGTTCCATCAGGCTCCGGCGGATATCAGGATGCACAATCAGCGGGTCAGCAGGGCCATTGGGGTTTTCGGCACCGGTGACGGCGCGACCCTGCAAGCGGTCCTTGGCATAGGCCAGCGCGTTTTGATAGGCTACGTCGGCTTGGGCCAACCCCTGCATACCCACCCCGATCCGTGCTTCGTTCATCATGGTGAACATTGCACGCATGCCTTTATGTTCTTCGCCAAGCAGATACCCCACGGCACCATCATAGTTCATCACGCAGGTTGAATTGCCGTGAATGCCCATTTTTTCTTCGATCGAACCGACAGTTACGGCATTACGCTCGCCAAGTGAGCCATCTTCTCGGACCATAAACTTGGGGACGATGAACAAAGACACTCCCTTGATGCCTTCGGGCCCGCCTTCAATTTTGGCTAGCACAAGATGAATGATGTTGTCGGCCATGTCGTGTTCACCTGAAGAGATGAATATCTTCTGTCCAGTAATCTTATAGCTGCCGTCGCTTTGAGGTGCGGCCTTGGTCCGCATCAACCCTAGATCAGTGCCGCAATGTGGTTCTGTCAGGTTCATCGTCCCGGTCCACTCACAAGAAACCATATTGGGCAGGTATGTATCTTTTTGCGCGTCAGACCCATGTGCGAGGATTGCCGACGCGGCACCATGGGTCAGACCCTGGTACATGGTAAATGCCTGGTTTGAGGCCGAGAACATCTCGCCTACCGCTGAACCAAGGACATAAGGCATGTTCTGCCCACCATATTGCTCGGGCATATCCAGACCGGTCCAGCCGCCTTCTTTGACCTTGGCAAATGCTTCTTTGAAACCTTTCGGGGTGTAAACTACTCCGTTTTCCAGTCGGCAACCTTCCTTGTCGCCAACAGCATTTAGCGGTGCAAGCACTTCGGAGGTCAACTTTCCAGCTTCTTCTAGGATAGCCGAGGTGAAATCTTCCTCGAGTTCCTCATAGCCGGGGATGGAGGACTCGGTGACGTTCAACACATTATGCAATACGAACTGCATGTCTTTGATTGGGGCGGTGTAGCTAGGCATGTGGTCTTCTCCCTTGGCCAGGCGGTCGTAGTTTACCGTGTGACTTATTCGGCTGCATTGCGCATACTGTTGATCGAGGCGATCATTTTTTCACCCCATTTCAACTGGTTCTTCAAATCGTCTATAGCATTGGTAAGATCGTCTCGCTGTGCCTCCAGCTCAGCGAGACGTTCGCGAGCGATATCATAGGTGCGGGCAAGCTGGGTCTGCTGCTGGTCACCCATATGATACAAGTCCAAAAGCTGACGAATCTCTTCCAGGCTAAAGCCAAACCGTTTCCCGCGAATGATTAGTTTAAGCCGAGCGCGGTCGCGTTTTGTAAACAAGCGCTTTTGCCCTTGGCGTTCGGGGAAAAGTAGTTCCTTGGCTTCATAAAAACGCAAGGTGCGCGGAGTCACATCGAATGCGGTGCACATCTCGCGAATGGTCATTGTTGTGTTCGACATTTACGGTACTCGCTAATTTATTTTGCTTTGTACAATAGGTATCTGCGCTTACTGCCCTGCCAATACTATGGAAGATGAGGTTGACGTAAGATAGACGTCACGTCACATGCGTGTTTGACGTTAGGGAACCTTACGTAAGCTCGTATTTGGTCGTACTCAATGAACAATTGAAAACAAAATAGCGTGTTTCATACACAATACAGTGAACGAAACGGGAGCGGATATGACAGATAGAGTCGAACTACATGCGTTCATCAGCCGCGTTAGAAGGACAACGTCTTTTGGGTCGCTGTGGCTGTTGATTCAGAGATACGCGAGAGATAACGACTTTCGCAGCGTCACTTATCATAGCATTGATGTGCAATCTTTGGGGTCGTCAAATTTTGGTGCGGTGGAATTCGGGATTCCGGCTGATTTCCGGCGTATATATGTAGAAGAGCACCTATATCTGGATGATCCGTTTCCAGCGATTGCGGCGACAAAGACCGAGCCCTTCTACTGGTCAGACATTACAGATTCTGAGCAGCTTACCGTCAGGCAATCGGCCTATATAGATAAAGCAAAAAAGGCGGGCTTTGCTGATGGCATGATAATGCAGGTCTTTGGGCCACGGGCGCGCAATGCGTTGGTGAGTATCGGCTTTCATGAGGGTAAGCCGAAACTTTCACCTCGAGAGATTACAGAAATGCAATGGGCGGCTCAGTCGGTACATTTGCATTTTTGCAGCATGGCCAAAACACCCAATGCACAACATTCTAGTTTATCTCCTCAAGAGCTTGAGGTGCTGCGTTGGATCGCGCGCGGCAAAAGCAATACTGTGATTGCAGTAATCATGGGGCTTTCACGCCACACGGTGGATACGATAATCCGCCGCATGTTCGGTAAGTTGGACGTAACAGATAGAACCCGCGCAGCAGTCAGGGGGCTGGCATTCGGCTTAATCCACCAATCTTCCAATAATATAGTGTAGCAATGAGTGTGTAGCGTAACTGCGTGACATGATTGCTTGGTAGAACTTGGTTAAGATGGTAACTTCAACTTTAACGATTAGACATTAAATTTTCTTTTTGTTAACCATTAAAAAGTGCATGTAAACTTGAGTATAGAGTAAAGGTGGCGTCGTTAGTTATGCCTGATATCGTTGGAGTTGATGCGCTGCGTGTTGCAGCCAGCAAAGTAGAAGATGCAGCCTATGAGCTTGCCGCTGACGTAAACAGTGATCTGGTATCGGAAATGATCGTTTTAGCGGCCGAGCTGACCCGGATCGCCGATATTGTTTCGCGACGTACAGCACAAACCGGCTAGGTAGGCGAATCTATCTTGAGAAGTGATTGAGCCGTGTCATCACGGAGCCGTTGCAGTTCTGCAATTGCCTCCTCCAACTGAACACGCTGGTCTTTCAATTCTTCAAGTTGTCGGTCCGCGCTAACAACCCATGCACGCATTTGGGCGTGGGTTCCTTCCTTTTCATAAATGAGCAACCATTGGCGTATGCCTTCAAGGGTATATCCGAATTTACGCCCCCGCATGATTAGCTTCATCCGGGCGATTTCGCGCGGTCCATAGCTGCGCGACCGACCTTCGCGGTCGGGGTGAAGAAGCTCGATATACTCATAGTAACGCAGCGTGCGCGGAGTGACATCAAACTCTGCACACATCTCTTTGAAGCTCAGGCGTTTTTCAGTCATTATCTTCTCCTCAGAAAAGAAACCTATGCGTAACATTATGCAAGCGCAACACTCGGGGTTGCTCTAGGTGGCCCGCTTGGTTGATATGGAGCAGCGAACAAAAAATAAGGGCAATTGATGTTAGATAAGTTGCGGATGGCCGAACAATTCATTGCTGCCCTGCCTTACAGTGCGGCATTGGGAATGAAGCTCGAAGAACTCAATGATGGGGTATCGGTGATTGCCATGCCTTATGATGAAAGATTTGTCGGGGATCCACGTACTGGCGTAATCCACGGCGGGGCAGTATCGGCGCTGATGGACACCTGTTGCGGGGCTGCAGTAATGAGCCACCCCAGCAATCCAGGCGGTACCGCGACGATAGATTTGCGCATTGAGTATCTGCGTATCGCCAAACCGGGGCAGCGGATAACAGCACGGGCCGAATGCTATCATGTCACTCGCTCGGTTGCGTTTGTTCGCGCCACAGCCCATGACGAAGAAGAAGATAACCCCGTCGCAACCGCGACCGGCAGTTTCACCGTAGAGGGTCGCAGATGAGCGTGCGTGGCAAGCCGGAAGCGGTTCACATTGTGAAAAAGCGCCGCGACTCTGCGTTGCGTGCTTTGGTCGATGGGGTACCTTACATAAAGTTTCTCGGCATCGAATTCGACCGCCGCGGCGATGAGCTGACTGGGGTTCTGCCCTTTTCCGAAAAGTTCATCGGTAACCCGATGCTTTCAGCATTGCACGGGGGGGTGACGGCGTCGTTTCTTGAGGTCACGTCGATCATTACATTAAGCTGGGCCTATCTTTGGGACGATCTCGAAGCGGGTATCATCAAAGTAGATGGGGAAGGCGAACCGACCCTGCCGCGCTTACCCAAGACGATCGATTTCACCCTTGATTATCTACGCTCTGGTTTGCCGCGTGATGCTTATGCACGAGCACGCATAAACCGGTTGGGGCGGCGGTATGCTTCTGTACAGGTCGATGCATGGCAAGATAACCGCGACAAGCTCTTTGCGCAGGCAACTGGTCATTTTTTAATGCCGCAGCGACGTGACTGAAGCGATCCCCAAAGAAGAGATAAATGCGTTTGCGCGTGGGAAGGCGTCGGCACGCGACGTCATCACGCATCGGCGGATATTGCATATCGCTATTCCTATTGTGGTCTCAAATGCCACGGTACCGATATTGGGGGCAGTGGACACCGGGGTGGTCGGGCAGTTGGGCATGGCTGCCCCAATTGGCGCGGTCGGGATCGGGGCAATCATCCTGTCGGCGCTATACTGGGTATTTGGCTTTTTGCGCATGGGCACCGTCGGGCTGACGGCGCAAGCAGCAGGCAACAATGACGACGCCGAAGTGGCTGCGCTTTTGACCCGAGGGTTGTTGATCGGAAGCCTCGCGGGTCTTGCATTGATCCTGTTGCAAGTTCCGCTGTTTTGGGCATCGTTTCGGGTGTCTCCGGCAAGCTCTGAAGTAGAGGGGCTGGCGCGAACATATATGGGAATTCGCGTGTGGTCTGCCCCGGCAGCTATTGCGATTTATGCGATCACGGGCTGGCTGATCGCCCAAGAGCGTACCCGTGCCGTATTGGTCATTCAAATCTGGATGAACGGCATGAACATCTTGCTCGACCTGTGGTTCGTGCTCGGTTTGGGCTGGGGGGTGGAGGGGGTGGCCCTTGCCACTTTTCTTGCCGAATGGACGGGTGCAGCGCTTGGTTTGTGGTTCTGTCGCGCTGCATTGGCGGGTCCGGCATGGCGAGACTGGGTGCAGGTATTCGACAGGCCACGCTGGATCAACATGATGAGAGTCAACGGCGATATCCTGATCCGGTCGTTGCTGTTGCAGGCTATCTTTGTGTCGTTCCTGTTTCTAGGGTCGGGCCTTGGTGATATTACCCTGGCTGCCAACCAGGTTCTGCTGCAATTTCTGATGATCACGGCCTTTGCATTGGATGGTTTTGCATTTGCTGCCGAAGCTTTGGTAGGTCGCGCAATGGGGGCCAGACAACGCTACATATTGCGTCGTAGCGCCGTGCTTACCAGCGGTTGGGGGGTGGTCGCCTGCGTGTTGATGACCATTGCGTTTGCGTGGGGTGGTGGGGCTATCATCGACCTGATGACCACCTCTTTTTCCGTACGCGCAGAGGCACGCGTGTTTTTACCTTATATGATCGCTGCACCTTTGTTGGGGTGTGCGTCGTGGATGCTGGATGGGGTCTTCATCGGAGCGACGAGATCGCGGGATATGCGAAACATGATGGCCATGTCCTTTGTGATCTACGTGGCAAGCGTTATTGTCCTGTTGCCTTGGCTGGGCAATCACGGATTGTGGATATCTTTGCTGGTTTCATTCGTCGCACGCGGCATCACCTTGGGGCTGCGTTACCCGGCGCTTGAAAGGTCCGTCGTCGCTTAGGCGATCTTTGCCAAGCCCATGTGGCGAAGCTTAGCCTGTCAACAGAGGTTTGATCGCTTCGGGTGGCCGCCCGATGATCGCAGCGGTGCCGTTGAAAGCGATTGGCCGTTCGATAAGAACCGGAAATTCAGCCATTGCCTGTATCAGATCGCCATCGCTGGATGTCTTGGACAAGTTCAATTCTTTGAACTTGGTTTCCCCGGTGCGCATCATATCAATCGGGCGCAGGCCGAGAGCTTTTGAAGCGGCCAAAAGCTCTGCTTTGGTGGGGGCGTCATCCAGATAATGTCTGATCGTGACATCAACCTCTGCCTGTTCGATTAACGCCAAGGTTTGACGCGACTTTGAACAACGCGGATTGTGCCACAAGGTAATCATAGCCAGTCGTCTCGCCTGCTGCCGACCGCAGTGGCAACAGAGTCGAATCCGTCACGTGCCAACAGTTTGTCTAACCCGCGGGCAATATCAGCCGCCAATGACAGCCCGCCGAAAACCAAAGCTGTATAAAGCTGCACAGCGCTCGCACCCGCACCAATCTTGGCATATGCGTCCTCGGCCGAGCTGACGCCACCAACGCCGATCAGCGGAGTATCGGTAAGCGTTGAAAGCCGGGCCAACACGCGTGTCGACTTTTCAAACAAGGGGGCTCCCGATAATCCGCCCTTTTCGGCCTGGTGGTGGCTGTGAAGGCCCTTGCGATCCAGTGTGGTATTTGTCGCGATGATGGCCGCAACGCCTGCGTCATTGGCAACGTCTGCAACGTCGGCGATTTCGGCTTCGGTTAAATCGGGTGCTATTTTCAGAAACACAGGTGTATCGCCGCGCACGGCCATCACGCCGGCCAGCAACCCTGCTAATGCAGCCTTACCCTGTAGATCCCGAAGCTTTTCTGTGTTGGGGGATGACACATTGACTGTCGCGAAATCCACATGATCACGAGCCAATTCCATAACACGGGCGAAATCGGCAGCACGATCTTGGCTGGTTTTGTTAGCCCCAAGGTTCAACCCGACGGGCACACCGGCACCACGCCGCGCAAGGCGGGTGCAGATCACCTGCATTCCGTCATTGTTGAACCCAAAGCGATTGATCGCAGCCCGGTCTTCGGTCAGTCGAAACAAGCGGGGTTTGTCATTGCCGGGTTGCGGCAAGGGGGTCGCGGCCCCCACTTCGATAAATCCGAACCCAGCGTTGGATAGCGGCGCAACCGCGGTGGCATTCTTGTCGAATCCTGCGGCCAACCCGATCGGGTTGGGCAGAGACATACCGGCTAGGGTCGTTTTCAACCTTGGCGACGTGACCGGGCCTGACATCGGTGCCAACCCCGCGCGCAATGCCGCTATGGCGACACCGTGGGCCGCTTCGGGGTCAATACGGTGCAGGGCGCGTAGGCCCAGTTGCTCGGCCATCCGCCTCATGCAAATTGATCGGTCAAGGGCAACGGCGCACTGCGTATCAACCGCGAGGTCACAACCGCTGCTTGCCGGTGCACCACCGCCAGCTTGTAGCGGGGGTCGGAAATCATCTGTAAAAACGCGTGAGCGTTGGGGTATTGCGCGATAAACATCAGGTCCCAGGTTTCTTCACTGGGGCCTATCAAAGTTGCTTCGAACTGCCCACGCCACAGGATCGAGCCACCCACATCAGCCAGCACCGGCCCGCTTTCGGCCCCATAGTTCTTATAGGCCTGCGCACCGGTCAGGGCCATTGACGCCAAGGTATGATCATCGGGATAGCTGGCCTTTTCGCGCAGGCGCACGAGATTCAGCATGTTCAACGGTGTCTCGCGGTCCAGCGCTTTAAAGCTATCAAACTGGTCGCGGTCCGGGTCGATATAGTGGGTCATTCTTGTTCACCTTCAAAGCCAGCCGGAAATTCATGAGTGCCGTTCACGAGCGGCAAAGGTTGCGCCCAAGCGATATCTGGCATCGTTAACTCGCGATAAAGATGCGGGAACTTGGCGTTGCCGCGCGAAATTTCCCATTTTAAAGCATCGCCCAGGCGGTCCGAGTCGATGGCGAGCAGAAATAAATCGGTCTCATGGGCAAAATGCTTTGCAGCGGTTTCAGCCGCTTGGCTTGCGGTGGAGAAATGTACGTAGCCATCGGTGATGTCGATGGGAGCGCCAGGGGTGGACCCGTTCTGACGTAAGGCGTGCCATTCATCGGCGCGGAATATTTTGTAAATCAGCATAACTATGTGATGCCTCGGTATAATCGATGGGTCAAGGGCCGAGCGTCGTGCCGCAACAATTCGACTATCTTTGTCATTTTGGCCGGTTGAATCATCTTTGAAAATGAACGGCACACGGGCACGATACATCAAAACGTCAACCTGGGGAGAAGACCATGAAACGATTCCTATCTGCGACAGCGGTTTTAGCACTGACATCCGGCGCGGCTGCGGCCGAATATAACCTGACGATATTGCACACCAATGATTTTCACTCCCGGTTCGAGCCGATCAGTAAATACGATGGTCCGTGTTCCGCCAAAGATAACACGGCGGGTGATTGCTTTGGGGGGACGGCCCGTCTGGTCAACGCGATCAAGGACGCTAAATCACGAAGCCCCAACCACGTGCTTGTCGACGGTGGCGACCAATTTCAAGGGTCGCTGTTTTACACTCGCTACAAGGGCAAAATGGCCGCTGAGATGATGAACAGGCTGGGCTATGATGGCATGACGGTCGGGAACCACGAATTCGACGATGGCCCCGAAGTGCTTGCGGGCTTCATGAGCGAAATAGAGTTTCCGATTTTAATGTCGAACGCTGACGTTTCCGCAGAACCCTTGCTTGCGGGTAAGCTGGCTAAATCGGCGGTGATAGAACGCGGAGGAGAGACCATTGGGTTGATCGGATTGACTACCGAAGACACGCCTGAACTTGCAAGCCCTGGTGATACGGTGGTCTTTCTGGACTCGGTCGCGGCGGTTCAAGGCGAAGTCGATTTGCTGACGGCTCGGGGGGTCAACAAGATTATCGTGCTCAGCCATTCGGGTTATGGTGTCGACCAGATGGTCGCAAAGAATACCACTGGCGTGGATGTGATCGTTGGTGGGCACAGTAATTCATTGCTAAGTAACACGAATGATCGTGCCGATGGGCCTTATCCTACCATGGTCAACCAGACAGCCATCGTTCAAGCCTATGCCTATGGTAAATACCTAGGCGAACTTAACGTGACCTTTGATGATGAAGGTAACGTCACGCAAGCTTCTGGCGAACCGGTGTTGATTGATGGCGGCGTGCCCGAGGACGAAGCAACGGTGGCGCGGATTGTCGAGCTTGCCGCCCCGCTTGAGGAAATGCGCAACAAGGTTGTCGCCAACACCACCGAAGCAATCGTCGGGGATCAGGCGGTGTGCCGGGTCAAGGAGTGCCATATGGGCAATCTTGTGGCCGATGCAATGTTGGCGCGAGTGGCCGACCAAGGTGTCGAGATTGCGATTCAAAATAGTGGCGGGCTGCGCGCCTCTATTGACGCCGGAGAAGTCACCATGGGTGAGGTGCTGGCAGTGTTGCCATTTCAAAACACGCTATCGACCTTTCAGGTATCGGGGGCGGAGCTGATCGAAGCGCTTGAAAACGGGGTGAGCCAGATCGAAAAGGCAGCCGGACGGTTTCCTCAGGTCGCAGGGATGACATTTACCGTGGATCCTAAGGCTGAAGTAGGAAGCCGCATAAGTGATGTAATGGTATCAGGCATGCCAATTGACCCAGAAAAGACTTATGGGATGGTATCGAATAATTATGTGCGCAATGGCGGCGATGGCTATGCAACGTTCAAATCGGCACAGAACGCATATGACTATGGTCCCGATTTGGCCGATGTCACCGCTGAATTCATTTCCAAGAATGGGGATTATACTCCCTATATCGACGGTCGGATAAAGATAAAGTAACGGGAACCATTCTGCTTGGCACGGTGTCTTTCAATTTGTGGACACCGTGTTTCGCTTGCCTAGTCACGCACTGCTGGCGACGCTGTCTGCTTTGGCAAAGGCCGCCGTTTGCGGTGTTGACATGCGCCCGCCCGGAACCGGACGGAAATCAATCTTGTCTTCCGCCGGAACAGCCTCGCGTTTCATGATGCGGAACATGGTGTAAAAGATGATCACGACGTGACTTCCCGCTGTTATGACAAACAGCGCACGATCTGCAAAGCCAGCCATGGCCCAGCCGGCGATCAATGGACCCACAATTCCGCCGACCCCGTAAAGCAACAGCAAGCCGCCTGAGATCTGGATCGAGGTCCCCGGAGCTGCATGGTCGTTGGCATGGGCGACGATGACCGGATACATGGCGAAAATGGAACCGCCTAATGTACCTGCCAGCACAAGATTAAGCGCTCTGCTGTCAGGCGCGAGAACAAGAAATGCAGTATCGGCGGCAAGCGCTAATACCGCCAAACCGATCAAGACTCGGCGTCGGTCAATTTTATCTGACAGCCAGCCTACCGGAATCTGCGCCAGTGCCCCGGCCAAAATCGGGATGGATGTGAAAAGCGCAATTGTCGCGAGGACCAACCCAACACGTTCGGCATAGACCGCGGCGAGGGTGCCAAAGGCCGAATTCGAGACGCCGACGAACAATACGGCGATTACGGCCACAGGGGAATTGCGCCACAGTGCCTTGAGATCAAGATTGACGCTGACCAGCGGGGCAGGGGTTGCAGTCGAACTGATCGCCGTGGGGACAAGCGCCAAGCAATAAAAAATCGCAGCAATCGCAAAAAAGGTAAATCCGTTCGGGTCACCCACAGTCAACAGCATTTGGCCCGCAGTGGTAGCGCCCAAGTTAACCATTGTGTAAACCCCAAATACCTTACCTCTACTAGAAGGTTCGGTCTGTTCGGACAGCCAGCTTTCCACAATCATTGCGGCCCCGGCAAAGCAGAAACCGCAGAGCGCCCGCAGAATGATCCAGGCGATGGGGGTCACCAGCAGGGCGCTCAGCAATATTGAAATCGCCGCAATTGCGGCCATCGCTCCGAACGCCCTAATGTGGCCGACGCGTCCTACCAGGCGAGCCGTGAAGATGCAGCCCGATACATAGCCGATAGCCCAGCCCGTTCCCAATAAACCCAACGATAGAGCCGAGAACCCCTCGTATTGTCCTCGCAGAGGTAAAATAAGCCCATTTATCCCGCCGGCGAAAAGTAGAAATGCGGAGCCAAGCAACAAGGTACTGACAGGCAAGAATTGGCGAAGCATAGGGGGGCCTTTAATCTGTCATGCCAGTGAAAGCGGATAATAAAGCGGTTTTACGTGACGATCGTAATGCCGATTGCACTGTTCTATCCATCCTTACAAATGGACGTGCGAGCATAGAGTGGGTTGGGTGAATTTTATATCAGTCTGCAATATAGACCGTGCCCCGATTAAGTAAAACCGAATGTCGGTCACCTACGCGGCGACATCGCTGTGCCCGACTATGGCTTCGCGGTCGTCGGCCTTAGGGTCGGTCAAACTGCGCATAAGATATGGAGGGCTGCGGGTAGATACGCAGATCAGACAACGGTACCTACAGTTTCTGTCGGGACTATTATTGCAAAAGCAAGGTCAACTGAGCGTAATTTTTCGGGCGACCTCGGTCTCACCACACTCTGGGCATTGAGAGATGGCGGCTAACACATAGAGCCAGCGTTCGGGAGGTGTTATTCGGTGAGCGGAGGTGCCGCAAAGCTGATCTCGCCAATATAGCTGACTTCGCCGTACCTGCTGTCACCGGTGGCAACGAACTGGAGTGGTGTTTTGCTGTCGACGGGGTATGTGAAAGTTTGGCCCCGGCTCATGTTGCCTGATTTCCAGGTTTTTTTGTCACCCAAAATGGAGCGGATATCATACGCTTCATTGGTAAATTGAACTTTGTCACCGGGTTGTAGGTAAGTTACCGCCGGAAAAAACCCTCGTTCATTTATCAAGACGTAGTGAGTCTGAGCAATAGCGCTGCCCGCGCTTAACGCCAGGCCGACCGTCATGAAGATCATCGCACTTTTGCGAACAGAATTATACATTGTACCGCTCCTTACCATCGTTCGGGCAGAGTCGGTGGTCTCCATCCGAGCAAGTTGAGCTTCGTTTAACGAACTATTAAGGCGTAATTAGGGCAAATTAGTTATAAATGCCTATCTGTTTGCGCCGCCAACCACCCTTTAAAGGATTTTAGCGCGGCTGTTTCGACGTGATCCTCTGGCCAGACAAGGTAATAATTGCCGATACTGTGGGTGGTTTGGGTCGATGCCAATACCAATTGTCCATCACGCAGATAAGGGGCTGCGGAAAACGTCGGCAAGAGTGCCACCCCCAACCCGTGTACCGCTGCTTGCGCCATGGTGGAAAACTGATCAAAGACCATACCGGCAGGGGGGTCCTGTGTTACACCGAGAGCACTGAGCCACCGCGACCAACCGCGCGGCCGGGTATCCAGATGCAGCAGCGGATGAGCGAGGATTTCAGCAGCGTTTTCTAGAGGAGCATCCAGTAGCTCTGGCGAACAGACCGGCATGACGGTTTCCGGCATAAGATGCAGATAACCGACGCCGGGCCAGTCCTCTTTGCCAAAATGGATAGCGGCATCGAAAGGGCTGTTCTGGAATGAAAACGGGTGCAGCCGGGTGCTGAGGTTCACCGTGACTTCCGGGTGGGTCTGGGCGAAATCGCGTAATCTTGGGGCCAACCAGTGCATACCAAACCCGGGCAGTATGGCGAGGTTCAGCGCACCTGCTGTCGGGTTTGTTCGGGCTGATATAGACGCCTGTGCCAGTTTGTTAAGAATGTCGCGGACTTGCACGACATAACTTTTCCCGGCGTCCGTCAATATCAACTGTCGGCCCTGCCGCCCAAGCAGAGCAACGCCGAGCTGATCTTCCAAAGTCTTGAGCTGCCGGCTGATTGCGCTTTGGGTCAGCGATAACTCGCGTGCCGCTTGGGTTGCACTGCCAAGCCGGGCAACCGCTTCGAAAGCGAGCAATGCATTGACCGAAGGCAGGAAGCGACGGGGCGCTATCATATGACTTTTACTCATGGGTTCAGGACAAAGCAGCGATAGTCATTTGCCGTTTGCTT
>DRFG01000110.1 GCA_011050655.1 Roseobacter sp. | reverse complement strand
CAGATCGCCCGTTTCAAGCGGCCAAAAGAATATATCCGGCTACCGGAACTGCCCAAGAACAACTATGGCAAGGTACTTAAGACCGAACTACGCAAGCTTCTTGGGTAAATGAGGCGATTGCTAAGGCGGTAAACCCGATTTCACGGCGTAACCCGACCATAAAACCCATCACGCCTCCCATCGCGGCTTCATTAGATAGCGGCTTCATTAGATTGCCAAGTATTCCGCCCGAAGTTCGGCGTTGTTAAGCACTTCTTCAGCGGTGCCGTCAAAAACCACGCCGCCAGTGTCAAGGATAACTGCCCTATCGGCCAGCTTGAGCGCGCGCACAGCATTCTGTTCCACCAAAATCGTCGTGATGCCTTGCGATTTGATCAATGAAAGGGTTTTTTCGATTTCGTCGACGATCACGGGGGCCAGACCTTCGTAGGGTTCGTCCAACAACAATACCTTAATGTCTCGGGCCAAGGCACGTGCGATGGCCAGCATCTGCTGTTCGCCACCTGACAGCGTCACACCCTCTTGCTTACGACGTTCCTTAAGGCGCGGAAAAAGCTCGTAAACCCGCTCAAGAGACCACCCAATGGGCGGGGCGATCTGAGCGAGTTGCAAGTTTTCTTCGACGGTGAGACCTGCAATGATACGGCGGTCTTCGGGTACCAACGCCAGCCCATGTGCGGCAGCCTCATGACTGGCCATCTTGTGCAACGGCTTGTGATCTAGCCACACCTCGCCCTTGCGCAATTCGGGGTTTCCAATCTGGGCAATGGCACGCAAGGTAGATGTCTTGCCTGCGCCATTGCGCCCCAAAAGCGCCAGAATTTCGCCCTCGTGGACGTTAAAGCTGACGCCCTGCACAATATAGCTTTCGCCGTAATAGGCATGGATATCCCATACTGACAGATAGGCAGATGCGGTGGCAGCCTGATTGGCGTTGCTGGAAAAATCGGGCTTGGTATTCATGTTCATATCCTTACAAAGACAAACGGCGCGGCGGCAGAAAAGCCTGCCTTATGCGGCGTCCTGAGATTCGCCTAAATAGGCTTCGCGCACCTTGGGGTGGCCTTTGATCTTGTCGGGCGTATCTTCGACCAGTGGCGTGCCTTGGGCCAGCACGGTGATGCGTTCAGCCAACGAGAACACGACATGCATGTCGTGTTCAATAATGGCGATGGTGATGTCGCGTTCATCCTTGATCTGCTTGAGCAGGTCGATCGTGTTGTTGGTGTCTGCCCGCGCCATGCCAGCAGTAGGCTCATCCAGCAGCAACAGACGCGGATTTTGCGACAGGCACATCGCGATTTCCAGGCGACGCTTGTCACCACGCGACATTGATGCAGCGTGCATGTGACGTTTGTCCGCCAGTTTCATCTCGACAAGCATTTCCTCGGCCTTGTCCAGAATATCACGTTGGGTGGTAATAGAGGTGAACGCGTTCATCCGAAACGCACCGTCACGTTTGGCAAAACACGGAATGAGCATGTTTTCCTGCACGCTAAGGTCGCCGAATATCTCGGGCGTCTGAAACACGCGAGAAATGCCCATCTGGTTGATTTCGTAGGGTTTGCGCCCAAGCACCGATTGCCCGTCGAACATCACCGATCCGGTATCGGGTATCAGCTTCCCGACCAGGCAATTCAGCAGCGTGGACTTACCTGCACCGTTCGGCCCAATGATGGCGTGAACTGTATTTTCGACGATGCTCAGGTTCACATCGCTCAGCGCTTGCAACCCGCCAAAGCGCTTGCCGACATTTTTGACTTCAAGAATGGCCATCTGTTCAGCTCCTTTTATTCGGCTGCGGTTTGGTTGCGTTGCTTGGCGGCGTCAGCTTCGACGGACCCGGCATTACGGTCCTTACGTCGGAATACGCGGCCAAAACGCTGACCACCTTCAACCAAGCCTCCGGGCAGAAAGATCACCACGAGCATGAACAAGAGGCCCAAGGTCAAATTCCATCCCTTGCCCACAAAAGGGTGGATCACGGTGACAAGGAAATTTTCGAACCCATCGGGCATGAACGAGAACCAGCCATGCAGCACGTTATCGTTGATTTTGGAGAAGATGTTTTCAAAGTACTTGATAAAACCCGCACCCAGAACCGGCCCCAGCAATGTACCCGCACCGCCAAGAATGGTCATCAGCACAACCTCGCCCGATGCCGTCCACTGCATCCGCTCGGCACCGGCAAGCGGGTCCATCGACGCCAGCAGACCGCCAGCAAGACCTGCATACATGCCCGAGATGACGAAAGCCGCCAATGTATAGGGTTTTGTATTCAGCCCAGTGTAATTCATGCGCTGTTGGTTCGACTTTACTGCACGCAACATCATGCCAAAGGGCGACCGAAACACACGGATAGATATATAGAACGCGGCCAGCATGATCACGGCGCACAAATAGTATCCCACCGAGAAGGTGAATATCCAGCTGCCGAATTCAACCGTAGCGGCTGAGTTCATCTGGGCCCCGAACAGGTTCGGATAGCTGGGTGCATTTGCGCCATCCAGGATTCTAGGGTCGTTCAATGATATCTGAAGCCCGGTTTCACCATTGGTGATCGGGGTAAGCACCGAATAGGCGAGGTTGAAGGACATCTGCGCAAAGGCGAGCGTCAGGATCGAAAAGTAAATCCCCGAACGCCGTAAAGATATGTAGCCGATGACCACCGAAAACAGTCCGGCGACGATGACAGACAGCAAGATCGCCGGAATAACGTTCATCGACAAAAGCTTCATCATCCAGACGGCAGAGTAACTGCCAACACCTAAGAAGGCGGCGTGTCCGAATGAAAGATAACCGGTCAATCCGAACAGGATGTTAAAGCCGATGGCAAAGATGCCGAAGATAACAAAGCGTTGCATCAGGTCAGGATAGCCAGCGTTGAACTGAGCCATACCCGAGTTGGCGGGGAAGGGGTTTAGGATGATTGGTGCCGCTAAGGTCAGAATGGCCACCACCAATAACAGTCCGAAATCTTTTTTATTGAGTGAGAGCATGGCTTATTCCTCCATCACGCCTTTGCGACCCATCAGGCCACGTGGACGTGTTAGCAAGATGATGATCGCGACAACGTAAATAATGATCTGGTCGATACCTGGCAGGATGTCTTTTACCTCGTTCATCGAAGCAAAGGATTCCAATATTCCCAGCAGGAACCCCGCCAGTACGGCACCGGGCAGGGAGCCCATACCGCCAACAACCACCACAACAAAGCTGAGCACCAGAAAATCCATTCCCATGTGATAGTTGGGCGAATTGATTGGCGCGTACATGACCCCCGCCAACCCTGCTACAGCGGCAGCGATACCGAACATAATAGTAAAACGCTTATCGATGTTGATGCCCAGCAGACCCACTGTTTCACGGTCGGCCATGCCGGCCCGCACTACCATACCGAAGGTAGTGAACTGCAAGAAGGCAAACACCCCGCCGATGATCAGCGCCGAGAAGGCGAAATAGATCAGACGCCAGTAGGGGTAGATGATCGCGTTCGGGTCAAAACCCAGCAAGACGCCAAAATCAAACGACCCGCGAAACGCTTCCGGCGCGGCTGTAGGGATCGGGTTTGCGCCGTAGAAATATTTGATTACCTCTTGCAACACGATCGCCAAGCCAAACGTCACAAGGATCTGGTCAGCATGAGGGCGCTTGTAAAAGTGTTTGATCAGCCCGCGTTCCATGATGAAGCCGATGGCCAGCATGATCGGTATTGCGAACAGGATCGACAAAGGCACCGACCAGTCAAGCAGCCACGCACCGGCGGCGTCGCCAAACCATTCCTTAATATAAAGAACGTCTTCGAATTTCGGATTGCCCAGAAAGTCGGTGCCTGATGGTTCCGCTGCCTTGTGGCTAAGGGTGAAAATTTTGCTAAGCGTTACGGCACAGAAAGCACCGATCATGAACAGTGCCCCGTGGGCAAAGTTGACGACGCCTAAGGTCCCGAAGATCAGGGTCAGACCAAGCGCGATGAGCGCATAGGCTGAACCTTTGTCCAACCCGTTTAGAAGTTGCAAAAGAATGGCGTCCATCGCGGTGCCCTCGAATTTTTGAAGAATGAAAGGCGGAACATATCCGCCGGCAAGGAAAGGCAGGGGTTTCCCCCCGCCTTAGACTTGGTTTATGCGCCTGGGTTGCAATCGCCCAATTCGCCACCCGCAAACATCGGATGATCGACAGGGTATGTGACCTGCTCGGCTGGGGTGACTTCGACGATTTCCACGAGATCGAATTCGTTCTCGGGGTTTTCCTTGCCGCGCACGACAACAACATCCTTGAAGCACTGGTGGTCGCCAGCACGGTACAGCGTTGGCCCGTTGCCCAGACCGTCGAATTCATACCCCTCAAGGGCTTCGACAACGGCGCATGGGTTGAAGGACTGCGCACGTGCAACCGCATCAGCATACAGCAACGTTTGTGCATAGCACGTCTGCGCCGCCTGGCTGGGTGGGAAGCCGTACTTTTCGCCAAAGGATTTAACAAAGGCGTTCGTACCTTTGTAGCGGTCACCCTTTTCGTTCTCGAGCTTCCAATCCCAGTTCTGCGAACCAACGATACCGGCGATGTTCTTGCCTGCACCGCGAGCCATCAGCTCGGAATAAAGCGGTACAACGATTTCGAAGTTCTTGCCGTTAACCTGCTTGTCGCGCAGACCGAACTGGACCGCGTTGGTCAACGAGTTAACCATGTTCCCGCCGTAGTGGTTCAGAACCAGGACATCGGCACCGGAGTTCAGAACAGGCGCGATATAGGACGAGAAGTCAGTCGCGGCGAGCGGTGTGCGCACGTCGTTGATGGTTTCCCAGCCCATGGCTTCGGTCGCGGCCTGGATCGATTCCTGTTGTGTCCAGCCCCATGTATAGTCGGCTGTCAGGCTGTAGACCTTGCGGTCATCGCCATAAAGGTTCTTGAGAACCGGTGCCAAAGCGGCAGCGGACATATAGGCGTTAAAGAAGTGGCGGAAACCGTTGGCCTTCTTGTCTTTGCCGGTTGTGTCGTTGGAGTGTGTGAGGCCAGCCATAAAGATGACGCCAGCTTCTTGGCACAAACCCTGAACCGCAACAGCCACACCGGAGGATGAACCACCGGAGATCATGATTGCGCCGTCTTTCTGGATCATCGACTGCGCCGATGCGCGGGCCGCGTCAGATTTGGTCTGCGTGTCGCCGGTAACGAACTGGACTTTTTTGCCCATGATGCCGTTACCTTCAAGCGCCTTGGAGCTGAAGGTGCTCAGCATGCCGCCGTCGCCTTGACCGTTCAGGTGTTCGACCGCTAGCTCGAATGCGCGCAGCTCGTCGGCTCCTTCATCTGCGTAGGGGCCGGACTGCGGTACGTTGAAACCCAGCGTCACGGTATCGCCTGTCGGTGCGTTCGTGAAGCCGGAATGCGCAGCAGCGCTTAGATACGTCGGCAGTGCCAGACCAGCACCGGCGACTGCGCCGGTTTTGATCACGCCCCGACGTGTCAAATTCGAAAATGACATGTAGTTCCTCCCAAATGTTGAAATCGCAGCCCGGTTATGGTTCCGAGTCTACGATGCACAGAGGTGCAAATATGATAAGATGGTAAAATTGAAAACCAATCAATAAGTCCCTTGATAAAAACAATTATTCTGTAAATATATTCGCAAAAGTTGTAGGGAAGATGTAAATTTTATGATATTGCGGTGCAGAAAGTCATTGAAAATACGATATTATTCACAGGTAGCGCCGCATGTCTCGTGAGGGGTTGACCGGTAGTCGCATCCGAGAGAGGCGCGTGATGGCGGGCCAGAAGCAGGCCGACCTGGCCAAAGCGATTGGGATCTCGGCGAGCTACCTGAATTTGATCGAACACAACCGCCGAAGAATCGGCGGCAAGCTGCTGCTAAACATCGCAAGTGCCCTTGGGGTTGAGCCTACCACCCTTACCGAAGGGGCCGAAGCCGCGTTGATTTCCACGCTACGTGAAGCCGCAGATGACGCGGGGCTAAGTGCGACCGAGGCGGCACGTGCCGACGAATTTGCCGGGCGGTTTCCGGGGTGGGCCGATGTGCTTGCCAATGCGCAGCGCCGTATCGCAACCTTGGAGCGGACGGTCGAAACCCTGACCGACCGGCTAGCACACGACCCGCATTTAGCAGCCTCCATGCACGAGCTTTTGTCGACCGCAGCGGCGATACGGTCAACCGCATCCATCCTTGCCGATACCAAGACGCTTGAGCCAGAATGGCGAGACAGATTTCATATCAACATAGATCAGGACAGCCGCCGTCTTGCTGACAGTGCACAGGCCCTTGTGGGGTACCTGGAGGCCGATCCCGAAACCACGCCGGTCGCGCATTCTCCTCAGGAGGAGGTGGAGGCTTTTCTTGCATCGCATCGGTATCGATTTGCCACATTGGAATCTGCGGGCCGCGATGGCGATGTCATTGATAGGCTCACGCAAACAGCGCCTGAACTGAAAAGCGTCGCTGCACGCCATATTGCCCGCGATGTTCTTCATCAGGTCGCTCTTGATGCTACTGCTTTGCCAATGGTTACCCTAACCAAGGCAATCGAGACGTTCGGCCCGGACCCTGTAGCTGTCGCGGCGCAGGTCCAGCAACCCGTGGGGCGGGTGTTGCGGCGTATGGCTGCGATACCAGAATTGCGGGCGGGACTGTTGGTTTGCGACCGGTCGGGTACGGTAATCTTCCGCAAATCCATCGACGGGTTCGTCGTACCACGCTTTGGGGCGTGTTGTCCGTTGTGGCCATTGTTTGCGGTTCTGGGCAACCCCGGGGTTGTGACCCACGCCAGGTTAGAACAATTGGGGCGGGGGCATTCAGAATTCGACTGTGTCGCCACGTGCGAGTCGCTACCGGCGCAGGGATATAACGTGCCGCCTTTGGTGCAGGCCGTGATGTTAATCTTACCTGCGCAAAGCACGGGGGCTACCAGTATAAAGCTTGATGTCGGCGCAACTTGCCGCGTCTGCCCACGACAGGCTTGTGCCGCGCGGCGAGAACCTTCGATATTGAACGACGGTGTGTAGGTGCACACCAGAGGCTTTTGACAGGGGGATCAAAACGGTGCATTCTGATCTTCGGCTTTTTAAGATCGCATTTTAACGTGACCAGGGCCGACTGGGAGGATTTTTGCCAATGAGCAAACATGTCGTGCTCGTGGAAGACGAGACGAACATCGCCGAGGCGATACGGTTTTTATTGGGGCGCGAGGGCTGGCGGGTGCAGACCTTGGCCAACGGGGCCACTGCGGTAGAGGTCATTCGCAAGGCGGTTCCCGATCTTGTGATGCTAGATGTCATGCTACCGGGTAAAAGTGGTTTTGAGATATTAAAGGAGCTGCGCGCCGATGCTGCGCTTGCCGAACTGCCGATCCTTATGTTGACTGCACGCGGTCAGTCGCGTGACCGCGATATAGCAGAAGACGCCGGCGTAAGCCGGTTCATGACCAAGCCGTTTTCGAACGAAGAAATGCTAAGTGCCGTGCGTGATCTAACAGCTTCGGGCACGGCGGACGCATGAACAGATACCCCGGAACGCCGCTTTTTCTTGAACGGCGCAGCTATCGGTTTCGGCGGATGATGGACGCGGTGCGGCTGCTGCCATTTATCGTATTGGCATTCTGGATGGTGCCGCTGCTTTGGCCGGTTCACGAGACCGCCACGGCTGAGACAGTGCCCATGTCGCACGCGTTGCGATATATATTCGGCGCTTGGCTCGCCGCGGTCATCCTGTGTTTCGTATTATGGCGACGTACCTCGAGCCAGATTGAACAGGAAAACAAAGGCTGATGGTATCGCTGAATCAGCTGATCGCAGTATGCTTGTTGTATGTGATCGGCCTTTTCGCGGTAGCCTTTGCCGCCGAGCGAGCCGCGGTGCGCGGTCACGGAGACTGGCTGCTCCGGTCCCCTTTGGTCTATACGCTTTCCTTGTCGATTTACTGCACCGCATGGACTTTTTACGGGGCAGTCGGGTATGCCGCGCGGTCGGGTCTGGAATTTGTGACCATTTATCTTGGCCCCAGCATAGTGATGATTGGCTGGTGGTGGATATTGCGCCGGCTTGTGCGTATCGGCCGGTCACACCGCGTCACGTCCGTCGCTGATCTGATATCTTCGCGCTACGGTAAGTCGAATTTACTGGCGATTTTGGTGACGACCATGGCGGTTATCGGTGTGACGCCATATATTGCCTTGCAGTTACAGTCGGTTACCCTTTCTTTGTCAATATTCGCGAGCGCTGAAACCGGCGCAGCACCGGGTGCTGATCCGATCAATTCTGCCCAAGCCGCATTTTGGGTCGCCGTGGGGCTGACCTTGTTTACGGTGTTGTTCGGCACCCGAAACTTGAACGTAAATGAACGCCATCACGGTGTCGTCATTGCCATCGCCGTAGAGGCGGTGGTCAAGTTGCTGGCGTTATTGGCGGTGGGCATATTTGTAGTTTGGGGGCTGGCCGGCGGTATTGACGAGGCAATGGCCCAGATTGACCGGTCCCCGATGGGGCACTGGCAGGTCGAGGGCGGCAGGTGGGTTGCATTGACGCTATTGGCGGCCGCCGCGTTTATCTGCCTGCCGCGCATGTTTCAGGTGCTGGTCGTCGAAAATGATGATGAACGGCACCTGCAAATCGCGAGCTGGGCCTTTCCTTTGTACTTGATGCTGATGAGCCTGTTCGTGGTTCCGATCGCCGTAGTGGGGCTTGATCTGCTGCCCGAAGGGTCCAACCCCGATCTGTTCGTGCTTAGCCTGCCGCTAAGTCAGGGGCAAAGCAACCTCGCTATGTTTGCCTTTCTGGGCGGATTTTCGTCAGCCACGTCTATGGTTATTGTAGCCACGTTGGCGTTGTCCACGATGGTAAGCAACCATATCGTCATGCCGATCTGGCTGGCTTATGGGCAAAATACGGTACAGCAATCGGGTGACGTGCGGCATGTGGTGATCCTGTCACGTCGGCTGTCCATATTACTGATCATTTCTTTGGGGTACTTTTATTACCGTCTCTCGGGCGGCGGCGGCGCTTTGGCAGCTATTGGGACGATCTCCTTTGGCGGGGTTGCACAGTTTTTGCCGGCGCTGTTGGGGGGCATCTTTTGGCGGGGTGCCACCCGCATCGGAGCTGTGACAGGTCTGTGCGTCGGCTTTGCGCTATGGATTTTCACGATGCTTCTGCCAAGTTTTGGCGCAGGTGCCGCGTTGTCTGCCGCGACTTTTGAGCAGGGGTTATTTGGCATTGTCTGGTTGCGCCCCGAAGCGCTGTTCGGGGTCCGCGGTCTGGACCCTACCGTACATGCCGTAATCTGGAGCCTGTCGTTAAACACGCTATCGTTTATTTTGGCGTCGCTGTTCAGCTTTCCGTCGCCGATGGAAAGGCTGCAAGGGGCGCAGTTCGTCAATATATTCGATCATTCCAGTCCCGCACGCGGTTGGACTGCATCGGTGGCCGCAAGCGAAGATCTGATGATCATGGCGCAACGTATATTGGGAGCCCCTGAAGCCCAGGCCTTTTTTAGGGCACAGGCGAGACTACAGGAAAAGTCGGAAGGCCTGCCGGAACCGACACCTCGGTTCGTACAGGCGCTCGAGAGGGAACTCGCTGCTTCAGTCGGGGCGGCGACGGCGCATGCCATGGTGTCGCAATTGGTGGGCGGCGCTTCCGTGTCGGTGCAAGACCTTCTTGCTGTCGCGGATGAATCGGCGCAAATGCTGGAATATTCGAGCCAGTTGGAAATCAAATCGCGGGCCTTGACCGACACGGCTGCCAAACTGCGCCGCGCGAATGAAAAGCTGACGCAACTGTCTCACCAGAAAGACAGTTTTCTTAGCCAGATCAGCCATGAGCTTCGCACGCCAATGACGTCGATCAGATCATTTTCCGAAATCCTGCGTGACGCTAAGGGTCTGAACCCCGAAGAGAAAACCCGCTATGCATCGATTATCCATTCTGAGACGATACGACTTACACGTTTGCTGGATGACTTGCTTGACCTGTCGGTGCTGGAAAACGGCGAGGTCACGTTGAACCAACAATCCGGTACGTTGCAAGAATTGCTGGATCGGGCCATCACTACAGCCAGCGCTGCCGCAACGCGCGCGATTGTCATCGACCGGAACCGAAGTACTGAAAATATCCAACTGGAGACTGACCTGGACCGTTTGGTGCAAGTGTTTATCAACCTTATCACCAATGCACAGAAGTACTGCGGAGCGGAACAGCCGGAATTAAAGATTCGTACACGTCTGATTAATGGGTGCGTTGAAGTTGATCTGATTGACAATGGAACCGGCATTGAGCCGGAATCGCGTGATTTGATATTCGAGAAATTCAGCCGCGTGCCGGGGCAAGGTGGGGAAGGAGCAGGGCTGGGTCTTGCCATCTGCCGCGAGATCATCACGAGGCTGCAAGGGACCATTGGCTATATGCCCGACACGCCGGGTACAGGATTCCGTATTACTTTGCCCCAAACGCATTCAGTGCAAGAACGTAAAACGAAAACCCTGATTGATCAGGCATAGCGCGTGCTAAGCGGACCCCGCAAATGCGACAAATCGTATCCGCCTGCGCGCGCGGCATCGATCAGATCGTCGGCACTTTGATCGCCTGCTTGCCCCAAGGCCCAAGCGATGGTCGACCGGGTACCCGAGGCGCAATAGGCCAGAACCGTTTCGTCACGGAAGACGCTGATGTCACGGTTATGGGCGATGACGTCGGGGGTCATTGTCTGGTGGGTCAGGGGCTGAAAGGCGAACGCTATACCCGCTTGCTCAGCAGCATGCTTGATCGCCGTATGCTGAAGGTTCGGGGGAACTTCCTCGTCGGGGCGGTTGCACAGGACCAAGGTAATGCCAGCCTCTTTCAACGCGGCCATATCGGCCGGTTCAATCTGAGGTGAGGCAAAGAAGCGGGGGGTGATTTGACGAATATCCATGCTGTTGATTTACCCAGCCTACAGGGCTGTGTCCAGCATTTGCAGCGCGATGTCAGGGCGGATTTCAACGCTTTGCGCTGCATTCGTCAAATCAGGTGCCCGCCGTGAAGGTATACAGCCGTTCCCTGAGCGGCATTTAGCCCAGAAAAATTCCTACCACGATCATCATCAAGCCGATGACAGATAAAAACAAAGCGCCCAAATTCAGCGGAAGTACCTTTTGCAGTACGGCGCGCATCTGATCGTCGCCAAGGCTTGCACGTTTGGCGCGAGTCACTTTGATGATAGACCAGATCAGCCCTGCTAAGCCAATAAACGAAATGGCGGCCCCGGCCCAAATCAAGATATCAAAGATCGATAGAGAAGCATTATCCATGCCGCGCGGGCTATCCGAATTTCACACAAGGGGCAAGAGTGGCTTGCGGGGAGTGAGACTGGGGGATACTCAGGGTGCTGATCATTCCCCATACAGGACGCCCCCTCATGAGCGATAGCGCAACTAACCCTGAACCCGTCGATGCCATTGGCGACGCCACTTACCGCGTAACGGCCAACGAACTGCGTCAGTTCGTAGAGCGGATCGAACGGCTTGATTCCGAAAAAAAGGATCTTGCCGAGCAGCAAAAAGAGGTCATGGCTGAAGCAAAATCACGTGGCTACGACACCAAGGTATTGCGCAAGGTTATTTCGCTTCGCAAGCGTGACAAGGATGACATCGCTGAAGAAGAAGCTGTTCTTGAGATGTACAAAGAAGCGCTGGGAATGTGAGGGTTTTCACGTTCCCATTAAGGTTGTCTAATTAAGGATTTGGCGTTGTGCAGGCTGAAAAGCGTTGCGCAGCGCCACCCAAGATATTGTTTTATAGATTAAATCTAGGTCATGCCGTCATTTCGATCTGTCAGGGAAATCCCTGCAATTTGTGCGGATCTGCTTAGAGCGTCGTGCAGTGAATCCGGCATAGGAAGCTCGGAACGCTATCCGTGAATTCGTGCGCACAAAGCAGGCTATGCAAACTTCGGGGCGCAGGGCATTGGGGGCAGGGCCCGACGGACCCAAAGCAATCCCTCACCGATCATGAAATGCTGCAATTCACCTTTCCTAGATCAGCCTTTAGCCATTAGGATATTTAGTTTCCGGTTGAAGGTT
>DRFG01000109.1 GCA_011050655.1 Roseobacter sp. | reverse complement strand
CCTCTACCGTGCCCGATATGTATGACCGGTTGCGGATGGCCGGTGCTGTTGCTCGCGAAACCCTGATCAAGGCCGCGATGAAACAAACCGGTTTGCGGCGTGACCAGCTCTCTACGGAAAACGGCTGCGTCGTTTTGCCGGACGGTCTCAAGATCGAATACATTGATCTTGCCACGATTGCAGCCGAAATCCCGCCTGTGCAGACAGTTACCCTGCGCGACCCTTTGCAATGGCGCTATCTTACCAAACCGCAGCAGCGCACTGATATGGTCGCTAAATCGACCGGAACCCAGGATTATGGCATCGACATGCGGATGGACGGTATGGTGATTGCCACGACCCGCACCAACCCTGCAATCGGCGGTGGTCTGATCGGGTTTGAAGCTGAAAGCGCCCGCAAGATGCGCGGCATTCAAGCGATATTGCCCATCACTGGCGGCATTGCCGTTATCGCCGATAATACCTGGAGAGCATTTCAAGCAGCTCAGGCCGTCGAATGCGATTGGGGGCCGGCACCGTACCCAGGCACCAGCGCCGAACAGTTCGAAGTTGTTGCAAGCTCGTTTACCGACGACCATCAGGACAGTCGCCTGAAAGATCAAGGCGACGTGGCCGAAGCGTTGCGCCACGGGCCACTTATCAAAGCGGAATACCGTATTCCCTACCTTGCTCACGCGCCTCTCGAACCCATGAGCGTCGTGGTCAAAATGTCCAAGCAACGGCTCGACATTTGGACTGGTACGCAGATACCTCGTTTTGTCCAAGCAAACATGGCCCGTTTGACCGAATTGGCTGCCGAAGATGTCCATGTACACGTCTTGATGTCCGGCGGCAGTTTTGGTCGCCGGCTAGAAGACGACTACATTGCGCAAGCGGTAGAAATTGCCTTGCAACTACCTGACACGCCGATCAAAATGATCTGGCAGCGAGAGGAGGATTTCACCCATGATTTCCCCCGGCCGCTCGCGATTGCGCGAGCGTATGGTACGGTGAACAGCGGCGCAATCGATGCGTTTGACCTATCTATTGCGGCCCCTTCCGTGGCTGAATCTTCTCTGGCCCGGTTGCGACAACCTGCGATCGGCCCCGACGTGGCGATCGTTGCCGGTGCTTGGGACCAGCCGTTCTCGATCCCCAACTATCGGGTCACTGGGTACCGTGCCCCCGCAATGGTACCGATCAGCTCATGGCGGTCTGTCGGGGCGTCGGGAAATAGCTTCATGCATGAGAGCTTTTTCGATGAACTGTGCGATGCGGCAGGTACCGACCCGTTGGCTGAACGTCTGCGACTGTGCTGGCACATGCCATCGCAAAAGGTGCTCGAGGCCGTCGGCGAGATGTCAGACTGGGGCAGCGATCTGGGGCCGGGGCGCGGTCGCGGCGTTGCTTTTACGCTGTCCTTCGGCGTGCCGGTGGCCGAGGTGGTCGAGGTGACGCAAACCGATCAGGGCATTCGCATAGACCGCGCGTATGTAGCCGCAGACGTTGGCCGGGTTCTGGACCCGAAAAATTTCGAAGCGCAGGTGCAAGGCGGGATGATCTTTGGGCTGGGTCACGCGATGAACTGTGAACTGACCTATGAAGACGGTGTCCCTCAGCAGGACAACTATCACGCCTATCAGGGCATGCGTTTGCACCAAACCCCCGAGATAATGGTTCGGGGTTTGGAGAACGGCGCTAAGATCAGGGGAATAGGCGAACCTGCCGTGCCACCAGCGGCCCCGGCTTTGGCCAATGCGATCTTTGCGGCGACTGGCAAGCGTATCCGCGAACTGCCCTTATCGAAATCAATCGACTTTGTGTAAAAGCGGCGCTGATCGCGCATATAGCGAAAATCCTTGACCCGTGACCTTGTGTCTTGTTCGGTAAATCATGGATATTTTGCACATCACCCGCCCCATAGCCGTATCAGGTCTTGATGCTGTTCCGCTGCCGTCGACAGATGCGCAGGCGGCTCAAACGCTGGTGGCCCGGTGTCCCGTGGCGGCGCAAACCCCGTTGCTTCAGGCCGAAGCTCTCGCAGTTGAGGCAGGTGTGGCCGAGGTTTGGGTCAAGGACGAACGCGGGCGGATGGGGTTGGGCAGCTTCAAGGCGTTGGGTGCTGCCTATGTCATTGCGTGCGACAAGGAACGCGGCGACCATCGTGGCCGCACCTATGTCACCGCCAGCGCCGGGAACCATGGCATGTCCGTGGCAGCAGGCGCACAGGCGTTTGGAGCAGCTTCGGTGGTTTATATCGCCCAGACTGTCCCCGACAGCTTTGCTGCGCGTCTGGCAGAGCAGGGTGCGGAGGTCATTCGCGAAGGCGCGACTTACGAAGACAGCATGGCAGCCGCTCAGGCCGCTGCCGACAAGAATGGGTGGGCGCTGTTGTCAGACAGCTCGTGGCCTGGCTATATTGAACGCCCTCACCGGTTGATGGAGGGCTATCTGGTGTTGATGGCAGAAGTGATTGAACAAATGGCCAGCCCGCCCACCCATATCTTTTTGCAGGCGGGGGTGGGTGGCTTGGCGGGTGCGTGTGCGGCATTGGCACGTGAGGCCTGGGTCGATGCGCCAACTATTATCGTCGTCGAACCAACAGTTGCTGCGGCGCTATATGGGTCGATCAAAGCGGGCGCACCGACCGAAAGCCGGGGGCCGGTCAGTGATATGGGAAGGCTTGATTGCAAGATGCCGTCGCTCATCGCATTAAAGGGTTTAGCGCGTGACGCTGATGCCTTTGCGTTGATCTCAGAAGGCGAGGGGCAGGCGGGGGCAGGGGCCGCCATGGTGGCAGGGCTTGGATCGAGCCCCTCTGGGACGGCAGGCATAGCAGCGCTTTTGGCGTTGTCGGACGCGCAAAAAGATACGTTGGGCATATCGGCGCGATCAGTCGTGCTGACGGTGCTTAGCGAAGGCCCCGCCGCGTGATGCGCGGCTTTGCACTATCAGAGTACGAGGCCCGGCTGGCACGGGCACAAAGCATGATGGCGGCGCAGGATCTGGCGGCTCTTTTGCTAACAACCGAGGCGGAAATACGCTATTTTACCGGCTTTCTCACACGCTTCTGGGAAAGTCCGTCACGCCCCTGGTTTCTGGTAATTCCAGCAGCAGGAAAGCCGGTGGCCGTGATTCCTTTGATCGGGGCTGCGCTTATGGCGCAGACCTGGGTGAGCGATATTCGTACATGGCGTTCCCCACACCCCGTCGATGATGGGATAACCTTACTTTCGGATACCTTGAACGAAACAGCGCCGCATGGCCGTATTGGCATCCCGTCAGGACCAGAAACATACTTGCGGATCCCGCAAACCGATTGGCAGCGGGTCAAGGGATCAGTGACCGGAACTTTCGTGGCAGACGGCGCGATTACGGCACGCTTGCGGGCGATCAAATCGGTGTCTGAGATAGAAAAGATCGAAAGGGCCTGTTCGATCGCAGGCCGGGCCTTTGCCCGGGTGCCGGAGATCGCAACTGAACAACGCCCATTGTCGTCAGTTTTCCGCGATTTCCAACGATTACTTCTGGAGGAGGGGGCCGATTGGGTACCTTATCTGGCGGGCGGGGCGGGGCCTAACGGATATGGGGATGTGATTTCCCCCGCGACCGACGCGCCCTTGCAGCGGGGGGACATCCTGATGCTGGACACAGGTGCGGTATACGATGGGTATTTCTGCGATTTTGACCGTAATTTCGCAATCACACAGGCATCAACGGCCGCAATGGACTCACAACGGTGCTTGATCGACGCCGTGGATGCTGCGGCTGAAAGCGCACAGCCAGGCACCACCGCCGCAGAACTGTTTCACGTCATGGACACTATCGTGACCGGAGGGGTCGGGGGCCCCGATACTGGGCGGCTGGGGCACGGGTTGGGCATGCAGTTAACTGAAGGTCTGTCGTTAATCCCCGAAGATAAAACAGCGCTGGTTCCCGGTATGGTCATTACGCTTGAACCGGGAATTGAAACCATGGGGGGCAGGATCATGGTTCACGAAGAGAATATAGTGATAACCGAGACAGGGAACCGGTTTCTCTCACCCCGTGCCGGGCATGATCTGACCGTGCTACAATGAGCTATGGTTATACGTCGGTTCCCGATCTGGGTGACGCGCTCGGCATGATCGTCTTGCAGGCTGACGAGACCTTGGAAGGTGATATGCGGGCCGTGTTGCCAATGGATGTGGCGCTGTACGTAAGCCGCATTCAAAGTGGTGACAAAGTCACTACCGACACGTTAGCCGAAATGGAAAAGCATCTGGCAACCTCGGCGGGGTTATTGCCCAAAGCGGCCCGCTTTGCCAGTATCGGATATGGATGCACATCGGGGGCCGCTGAAATAGGTTCTGACAGGGTGGCAGATTGTGTTCGTCAAACTGCCTCAAGCCCGCATGTCACCAACCCGCTGGCGGCACTGGTCAAAGCCTGCGGCGCTTTGGGGGCGACGCGACTGGCGCTACTGTCGCCTTATGTTGCTAACGTATCGGCTAAACTGCGTACCGCCCTTGACGACGTCGGTATCGCCACACCGGTTTTCGGTAGCTTTGACGAAGCCGAAGAGGCAAAGGTCGTGCGGATTGACGCCCGTTCAATCATCGGCGCGGCCCTAGACCTAGCCCGGCAGGAAAAAGTAGATGCGCTGTTTTTAAGCTGTACGAACATGCGTACGCTCAACGTGATTGATAAGATAGAAGCGGCTACGGGGATCCCATGCCTCTCGAGCAATCAGGTCTTGGGGTGGGATATGGCGCGTGCTGCGGGCATAACGGCAAACGTACCGGGAAGACTGGGCACGATCTAGCAGGTGAAAACATCTGCATACTGCTCGCGCAGCAGGTTTTTTTGGACTTTCCCCATCGCGTTACGCGGCAATTCGTCGATGACGACAAGTTCGCGCGGGCACTTGAACCTTGCGAGGCTGCCAGCAAGTGCGGTTTTTATCGCTTCTAGGTCCAGCGTTGCGTCAACCTGCGCCACCAGTACGCCGACAGGTGCTTCGCCTAAATCGGCATGAGGTGCGCCAATCACTGCACTTTCCATGACGCCGGGCTGATCGTCTAGCAACAGCTCTATTTCCTTAGGATAGATATTATAGCCACCCGAAATGATGAGATCTTTGCCGCGACCGACGATGCTCAAATACCCCTGATCATCCATCACTCCCAGATCGCCGGTAATGAAGAAACCATCGGCGCGCAGTTCAGAGGCCGTCTTTTCCGGCATTCGCCAATAGCCTTGGAATACGTTCGGCCCCCGGACTTCGACAACACCTATGTCACCATGGGGTAATGTTTTGCCAGTCTCCGGGTCGCAAACCTTAATCTCTATCCCTGGCAGGGGCATTCCCACTGTGCCGGCACGACGCGACCCGTCATAAGGGTTGGAGGTGTTCATGTTGGTTTCGGTCATGCCGTAGCGTTCCAGGATGCGATGACCCGTCCGGGCTTCGAACTGAGTATGAGTATCGGCCAACAAGGGGGCGGAACCCGAGATGAACAGGCGCATATGGGCGGTTAAACAGGCCGTGAAATCATCATGCGCCAGCAGACGGGTGTAAAACGTCGGTACCCCCATCAATGCCGTGGCCCGTGGCATGAAACGGATCAATTGATCGGCATCCAGTTTCGGCAAAAATACCATCGCACCGCCAGACAGTAGCATGATATTTGTCGCGACAAACAAACCATGAGTGTGAAAGATCGGCAGTGCGTGCAACAGCACATCGGTTTTGGTGAATTGCCAAGCCTTGGTTAATGTCTCTGCGTTGCTCAACAGGTTCTTCTGACTCAGCATCGCTCCTTTTGATCGGCCCGTGGTGCCAGATGTATACAAAAGCGCCGCTAGGTCATCCTTGGTCCGCTCGGCTGTCGTAAACGCATGGCCATGGCCGGCCGCGAGGTCGCGCATGGTGCCACGGCCCGTGATATCCATCGTCTCAAGCTCAGCACCGCTGTTGGCCGCGACGACGGCAAAATCATTGACACATGCAGGGTCGCAAATCAGCAGCCTCGCACCGGCGTCTGAAACAAAGTATTCTACCTCTGTGGGTGTGTACGCAGGGTTCAATGGCAAGAACACCAATCCGACTTGCACGCAGGCCGCATAAAGCGCCAAGGCATCCGGCGATTTTCCAACCTGCACCGCAACACGGTCGCCGGGTACCAACCCCTTGGAAGTAAAGGCATTGGCATAGCGAGAAGCCGTATCGATGAACTGACCATGGGTAATGGTACGTCCATCGGGCAGGTGCAAAAACGGAGTGTCCTGTGCCGCGTGGCGGGCGAAAAGAGCGTCGTAAAGCGGGTTGGGCATATCGCAGATTCTTTGCTTCGGTTTCGCATTGTGGTCGTGCTGGAACTTGCTCCATTGAATGGCACAGGTAAAGGGTCGTGATTCCTGTTTGTTTTATTAGCGCGTGCTGTTTGCAGGCGATGAACCACTTGACGGCCCCTGACGTATGTCATACCTCATCAGCGTAGCGCGGGCGTTGTGTAATGGTAAGACCTCTGCCTTCCACGCAGAAGACGCGGGTTCGATTCCCGCCGCCCGCTCCACACCTTTCCCGCAAGCAGATTATCCCAAGATGCCCAAAGCTTGGAATGGCGCGAATTCTCTTTGCGGCTAGGCGCGGGTGGGTTTTTTTGAATATGACGTGTTCTAGCGCAGCTTGGGCACTTTTGCAGGTCTTGACGCCGTGGGGTGTGCGGGCGATGACACGGTAGCTGAAAAGGATCTGTAATGGCACGCACCCCCACGCCCGGCCCGACTCAAGAAGAACGCAAGAAGTCGCGCAAACTGGGGGCGCTGCGGGCGTTGGTTCCGTTCGTCCACCCTTATCGTCCCCTGATGATTGCCGCTATCCTGGCGCTGATGATCACCGCGATGATATCGCTGACCCTTCCCTTGGCGGTCCGCAGGGTTATAGATAATTTCGGCAGTGGCGAAACCGAACTACTGGACCAGTATTTCGTCGCAGCGCTAATTATCGCCGCGCTCTTAGCGCTCGGAACCGGCCTTAGATATGCATTGGTGACACGTTTCGGTGAACGGGTGGTGGCGGACATCCGCAAAGCTGTATTCGACCGTGTGATCGGGATGAGCCCCGAGTTTTACGAAAAAATCATGACTGGCGAAGTCCTGAGCCGGATCACGACGGATACTACCGTGATCCTATCGGTCATCGGGTCGTCGGTATCCATCGCCTTGCGAAATCTTCTGATCGTAACAGGGGGATTGGTTTTCATGCTGCTGACCTCGGCCAAGCTGGCCGCGATGGTGCTGTTAATCGTTCCTGCCGTGATTGTGCCCATATTGGTGTTGGGGCGCCGGTTGCGGGTGATGAGCCGGGAAAACCAGGATTGGATCGCCGCAAGTTCCGGCAATGCCTCGGAAAGCCTTGGCGCGGTGCAGACCGTGCAGGCATTTACCAATGAGATCGCCAGCCGTGCCCAGTTCGCACGTTTGACGGAGCTGTCGTATGACGCGGCCCAAAGGCGGATCAAGACACGCGCCGTTATGACGGTCATTGTAATTTTCCTGGTGTTTGCCGGGGTGGTGGGTGTGCTTTGGATGGGTGCACGCGATGTACGTGCCGGAGACATGACGCCGGGCGCATTGGTGCAGTTTGTGATATATGCCGTGATGGTTGCGGGGGGCGTCGCTGCCTTGTCCGAAATCTGGGGCGAATTACAACGCGCCGCCGGCGCAACCGAACGTCTGGTCGAATTGCTGCATACCACGGACTCGGTCAAGGACCCTGTCAACTCAGCGACGTTGCCAGCACCGGTCGCAGGGCGCATCGCATTCGAAAATGTCCAGTTTGCCTATCCGGCGCGCCCTGCGGCCCCTGCGCTGAATGGGGTTAATCTGGTGATAAACCCGGGCGAAACTATTGCGTTCGTCGGGCCATCGGGGGCAGGTAAAACGACGATCATTCAACTTATCTTGCGCTTTTATGACCCCAGTTCGGGTCGTATCACACTGGATGGTGTAGACTTGCGCGAAGTTGCACGCGACGTTTTCCGCCGATCGGTTGCTCTTGTGCCGCAAGACCCGGTGATATTCGCTTCATCTGCCCGAGAAAACATCCGGTTCGGGCGGCCTGATGCAACTGACGCGGAAATCGTGATTGCCGCCAAGGCCGCTGCTGCTGATAGTTTTATCAGCGAGCTGCCCGAAGGGTACGACAGCTATCTGGGTGAGCGTGGTGTGATGCTATCGGGCGGTCAGAAACAGCGTATCGCTATCGCGCGGGCGATCCTGCGTGACGCGCCTGTGCTGCTATTGGACGAAGCAACAAGTGCGCTGGATGCCGAAAGCGAACGGGCGGTACAGGCTGCTGTCGACAAGCTAAGCGCCGATCGCACGACTTTGATTGTGGCACATCGCTTGGCAACGGTGAAAAAAGCCGACCGCATTGTTGTTATGGAAGCAGGCCAAATCGTGGACACCGGCACCCATGATGAACTGGTTTCAAAGGGCGGGCTTTATGCAAGATTGGCACGCTTGCAATTCACTGACGGAATTGCCGCCGAATGACGCATAGATAATCTGATGTATTAACGGGTGCAAACACCCGGGCAGGTTTGAGTGTGGTCTGCTTTTCACTGGCAATGTTAGCGCACGGTGCAGGGGGGATTAAACTGAACTACCTTTCAGTGAACTCACTATAAATTCCCGTAAAAGGGGTGCGTAAATCATCAACCCCGTGATTTTTTCCTTCATTCCGTTGGGTCAAATGACAGCGTAGGCGCTTGTCGGACGATGCAAATGCTTGCGCAAGGTTTCATTTGCCATCATCTTTGACCGCAGGGAATGAGGATGCAGGTAAACTGCACCAAAAGGGAGGAATATATGACATTTGCCGGGATTGAAGACCGTAATGCTATCGAAGCGGAGATGCCGTGGGAAGATCGCGATGTCCCCAAGACGCTTTGGAGCCTGCTTAGCGGAACGGCAGGAAAGTTTCCCAGCCATGATGCCATCAGCTTTCAACTTTTATCGGGCCCGAAAGACCATGCCGAAACACTGAGTTGGGCGCAGTTGCGGGGGCAGGTGGCGCGCGCAGCCAACCTGTTCCGCTCGCTTGGCGTTGGACCTTCGGATGTCGTCGCTTACGTGCTGCCCAACTGCAATGAAACGGTGATTACCTTGCTGGGTGGCGCTGTCGCGGGTATTGCCAATCCGATCAATCCGCTGCTGGACGCCGAACAGATCGGGTCGATCCTTCGCGAAACAAACGCCAAGGTGGTTGTAACACTGCGGCCTTTCCCGAAAACCGATGTGGCCGAGAAAACCGCCGAGGCTGTTAAACTAGCCCCCAACGTGACCACAGTGCTCGAGGTGGATCTTTGTCGCTATCTGACCGCACCGAAGTCATGGATCGTGCCCCTGATCCGGCCAAAGCTGGGCGTGACAAATCAGGCAACCTACAAGAATTTTAACGCCGAGATCGCGAAACAACCGACTGACCTGACCTTTGATGATCCTCAACAGGATCGGGTAGCGTTTTACTTCCATACCGGCGGTACGACCGGTATGCCAAAGGTTGCACAGCACAAGTATTCCGGCATGGTCTATAACGGATGGCTGGGCCACACCTTGCTGTATACGGAAGACGACAACATCATGTGTCCGCTGCCGTTGTTCCACGTTTTCGCGTGTCACGTGATCTTGATGGCTGCTGTCGCATCGGGGGCGCATGTCGTGTTCCCCACGCCGCAGGGCTATCGCGGTGACGGGGTTTTCGACAACTTCTGGAAACTGGTAGAGCGTTGGAAAATCACCTTCATTATCACTGTTCCAACAGCGATCTCGGCTAAGATGCAGCGCCCGATTAATGCAGATATTTCCACGGTGAAGACTGCGTTTTCCGGATCTGCACCCCTACCTCTTGAACTGTTCCGTCGCTTTGAGAAAGCGACCGGCATAACGCTGGTCGAAGGCTACGGGCTGACAGAAGCGACCTGCCTTGTGTCGTGTAACCCAACCGATGGGGTGAAAAAGGTCGGCAGTATCGGGATCACTTTCCCCTATACAGACGTCAAGATTATCAAGAGCACCGATGCAGGATTGGTCGAGGCTGGCGTCGACGAGATCGGAGAGATATGTATCTCAAACCCCGGTGTCTATGTAGGCAATACCTATACCGAAGCCGACAAGAATAAAGATCTGTATTACAATGGTACATACCTGCGCACCGGCGATCTGGGGCGCATTGATGCAGATAAATATCTGTGGATTACCGGCCGCGCCAAGGACCTGATCATCCGGGGGGGGCACAACATCGACCCTGCCGAAATCGAAGAGGCGCTGTTGGGCCACGAGGCTGTCGCCTTTGCCGGTGCTATCGGTCAGCCTGACGCCCATGCAGGTGAGGTACCCTGTGCGTTCGTTGAATTGGTGGGCGGGGCCTCTGTTTCAGAACAAGAGTTGATGGATTTCTGCAAGGAGAAGGTGCACGAACGTGCCGCACAGCCAAAGCATCTGGTCATCATGGACGAGCTGCCGAAAACCGCTGTCGGTAAAATCTTCAAGCCCGACCTGCGCAAAAGCGCCATCACGCGGGTGTTTAACGAAACGCTTGAAAGCGCCGGTTCGTCCGCGCGTGTGGTTTCAGTGGTCGATGACAAGAAACGTGGGCTGGTCGCTCAGGTAAAGATGAACGGTGCCTCCCAAACCGAGGTGGGCGCGGCGTTGGATGTGTTCATCTGCAAATGGGAGCCTGCATGACACCACCCGACTACCGCGTTTTGTTGGATGAAGAAGTCTGGGCTTATATGGATAGGTCGGACGAATTTTACCCACCTGACGCAACCGGGTTAACGATTGATCAGCAGCGCGCAGTCTATGACGATATGTGCGCTGCCTTTCACCAACCTCACCCTGACGGTGTGGTCACATCAGACGTGCAGTTTGGTGGAATTCCCTGTCGGGTTTACGAAACCGGCGCGAGTGGTATCACAGTGGTCTATTATCACGGTGGCGGTTTCGTCGTGGGCGGGCTGGAAAGTCACGACGACATCTGTGCCGAGATTTGTGCCGCAACCGGATTCCGGGTGATCTCGGTTGATTATGGCCTAGCCCCCGAGGTGATTTTCCCTGGTTGTTTTAACGATGCGTGGGTGGCCTTTGGTGCGATAGCGGCTGCCTATCCGGGGAGCATTGTTCTGGCAGGTGACAGTGCGGGTGGAAACTTGGCTGCCGCGGTTGCGCATCACGCCCGAGGGCGAATAGACGGGCGTGTAACAGGGCAGGTGTTAATTTATCCCGGCTTGGGCGGCGACCGTGCGCAGGGAAGTTACCTGACCCACGCCAACGCGCCGCAGCTTACGGTTGCGGATATGGAGTTCTACCAGCAGGTCCGGTCCGGAGGCACGCCCCCTGAGAGAGACCCGCGCTATGCTCCACTGCATGATACCGACTTCTCGGGCTTGCCGCCTACTGCAATCCTCACCGTGGAATGTGACCCCTTATCAAGCGACGGAGAAGCGTACCGGGACGCCATACTGGCCGCAGGAGGCCAAGCGATATGGATCGAAGCCAAGGGTTTGGTACATGGTTGTTTGCGTGCCAGAACCATGTCGCGCCGCGCGGCCACATTCTTTGATACGGTCACATCCGCGATCAAGGACAGGGGCGCCGCCGATCAGCCACCCAAAGTCGCTACTTAAGAAACGACTTGGCCTTCATCGTATCAGCTACAGGCGCGCCTAGACGCTTCAGGATTGTCGGGGCCAATTGTAATTGATCAATCACCGTGTCCTCGGACGGCCCTTCGGCATCACCGAAATAATATAACGCGGTTTCTTGTTGCAATGCACCGCGCCCGCCATGATGGCCGCGCTCATCCTGTCCGTGGTCAGCGGTGACGATCACCTCGTACCCCATGGCGCGCCATTTCGGTATGAACGGGGCCAGCATTTCATCCATGACGGCGCAGGCGTGGTCCATTTCCTGGCAGTCGTGGAAAAAGCGGTGGCCCATGCTGTCGAGCGTGCAGGTGTGCAGTATCCCGTAGTTCAGCCCAAACCGAGCCGCCAGATTGGTGAGCGTTCCAAAAAGATCGACATCAGAGGGGGTCATCTGATTGATCAACCCGTAACCGGTCATGGTGTGAAACCGACCGTGGTTGATCGTGTGGCTTTCAGGTTCGTCGTATTCGATATCGCGCACATAGTCGAAGGGATGGCGATTAAAGAACTCTGACCAGAAGGAATGGGTTACCGCGCCGGTCACACCTCCCGCTTCGCGTACTTGGGCGAACACGTCCTTATGTTTCAGCCGAAAGACGTTTCCGTTGCCGGTACAGCCGTGTTCCGAAGGCGCGACGCCGGTGTGGATCGACGCATAGCAGGACGCCGAAATTGACGGCAGTACCGCGCGCTGTGTCCAGACACGGGCATCGCCGCGTTCTACCCATCCCTCAAGGTTGCCAAACAGGCGACGGAAATTTCGATGGGGCACGCCATCGAGAATGATCAGCAGGAGTTTATTCTTCATCACATACCTCGGCGATGCTTGGTTAAACTGTCAGTGTTGTGCTTGCGAAACCAAACTGAACGTTCCTAGTTGCCGGCACTTTCCATGCGGCGATGTTCAATGGTTTCCTCAAGCCAACCGATTTTCATCTCTGGCACAGAGCTGAGAAGCAGGTCGGTGTAGTCGTCAAACGGAGGCGACAGAACCTGGCTTTTCGGACCATAGCGCACGACCTCGCCTTGATACATCACGGCTATACTATCTGCGATAGCACGCACCGTGGCCAAATCATGCGTGATGAACAGATAGGCAACGTCTTCTATTTTCTGAAGGTTAAGCAACAGTTTGAGAATACCATCAGCAACCAGCGGATCTAATGCAGAAGTGACCTCATCACATATGATCAGTTTGGGTTTGGCGGCAAGCGCACGGGCAATACAGACACGTTGCTTTTGTCCACCCGATAGTTCCGCGGGGTAGCGATCTTGAAACCCGTCACCCAGTTCGATCTCATCCAGCAATTCTTGGATGCGCTTCTGCTTGGCTTTGCCTTTTAAGCCAAAGTAGAATTCGAGCGGCCGACCAATGATTGTCCCCACGGTCTGGCGCGGATTCATTGCCGTATCCGCCATCTGATAAATCATCTGCATTTCGCGCAGGTCATCAATAGGGCGCGAAGACAGGGCAGGGGCCAACACACGACCGTCGAAAGTAATCTGCCCGTCAGTTGGCGGCAACAAGCCGGTAATCACCCGCGCGAGTGTGGATTTGCCAGAGCCGGATTCACCAACTACCGCCAATGTCTGGCCGGGGTGAATATCGACATTGATTTTCTTGAGAACGTCAAAGGTCGTACCGGCATAGCGGGCGGTAATGTTTTCAACCCTTAGCACCGGGGTGTCGGTCGGCGTCTTTTCCTCGTGCCGGATCGACCGAACCGAAACAAGCGCTTTAGTATACTCTTCTTGCGGGTTGTTGATGATTTGATCGGTGGTCCCGTATTCCACCATTTCGCCCTGTTGCAGCACCATGATATGGTCGCTGACCTGTGCAACCACGGCGAGATCATGGGTGATGTACAGGGCTGCGACGCCGGTTGCCGCGATGGCTTCCTTTATGGCGGCCAGCACGTCGATCTGGGTGGTCACATCCAGTGCCGTGGTTGGTTCGTCAAAGACCACCAGATCGGGTTCGGGGCACAATGCGAGCGCGGTCATGCAGCGTTGTAACTGGCCGCCTGACACTTGATGGGGATAGCGGTTGCCGATGGTTTCCGGATCGGGCAGGCCAAGTTTGCGAAACAGCTCGACTGCGCGATCTTCGGCCTCGGCTTTTGAAAACTTGTTTTGATAGATCGCCGCTTCGGTCACCTGATCCATGATCTTTTTGGCCGGGTTGAAAGACGCCGCAGCAGATTGCGAAACATAGGTTACTTCGGCCCCCCGTAGGCGCCGGATGCTTCGCAATCTCTCTTTTAGGATATCGCGCCCGTTGACCCAACCCTCGCCGCCGGTAATTTCGACCCCGCCGCGGCCATAGGCCATCGCCGCAAGGCCGATCGTGGATTTTCCGGCACCTGATTCACCGATGAGGCCAAGCACTTTGCCAGCTTCAAGCTCAAAGTCGACGCCGTGTACGATCTTGATCGCGACAGGGCGTTCACCGGGTGGATACGCTGTTGCCCCGATTTTCAGGCCGCGTACCTTGAGAAGTGGCTCGGTCATCCCCGGCCCCCTTTAAGCGATGTGGTGCGGGTCAAGATCCAGTCCGCAACAAGGTTGATCGAGATACACAATGTGGCGATGGCATAGGCTGGATAAAGCGCTGCCTGAATGCCATAGTTGATGCCTTCTTTGTTCTCTTTCACGATGCCGCCCCAGTCAGCCTGCGGGGGTTGAACGCCAAGCCCCAAGAACGACAGGGTCGACACGAACAACACTGCAAAGATAAACCGCAGACCCATTTCAGCGACCAGCGGTGAAAGGGCATTTGGAAGCGTTTCCCGGAAAATGATCCAGCCGATTTTCTCGCCTCGAAGACGGGCGGCCTCGACATAGTCCATCACCGTGATATCCACGGCAACGGCGCGGGCCAACCGGAAGACCCGAGTACTGTCGAGCAACCCCATCAGAAGGATAAGGATCGGGACAGTTGTCGGCATCACTGATAATACCACCAGCGCAAAAATCAGCGATGGAATTGACATGATTAGATCGACAAACCGCGAGATCGCCTGATCCACCCAGCCGCCGGATACCGCGGCAAAAAAGCCCAGTACAGAACCCAAGGTGAAGCTGAGGACCGTAGCAGCGGTGGCGATAAAGATCGTCGTACGCCCGCCATAGATCATCCGGCTCAGCAGGTCGCGTCCGATACTGTCCGTGCCCAACAGGAACTGCGAAGATGAAGGCTCCCACACGTCGCCGACGATTTCGGCCATGCCGTACGGCGCTAACAAAGGCGCAAAAATTGCCATCAGAAAGTAAAGCCCGGTGAAAAACAGGCCGATCATTGCAGAAATGGGAATGTTTTTCATTTCGGATGCCTCAGCCGGGGGTTGGCTAGGATGGAAACAATATCGGCAACCAGGTTCAGCCCGATATAAACTGCGGCAAAGATCAGGCCCGAAGCCTGCACAACCGGAACATCACGTTTGCTGACGTGATCGACCAGATATTGCCCCATTCCCGGATAGGCGAACACCACTTCGACCACGACGACACCAACCACCAGATAAGCGAGGTTCAGCATCACCACATTGACAATCGGTGCAATGGCGTTGGGGAAGGCATGCTTGCGGATGATTTTCAGCATCCCAAGCCCTTTCAGCTCGGCGGTCTCGATATAGGCCGACTGCATCACGTTCAAGATAGCGGCGCGGGTCATACGCATCATATGCGCTAAGACGACCAGCGTAAGAACCATCACCGGAATAGCGATGGCATTGAGCTTTTCACCAAGGCTCATGCTGTCGTTGATGATCGCGACCGACGGAAACAGCCGCCACTTGATCGCGACCCAATAGATCAAAATATAGCCGATCATGAATTCAGGGATAGAGATAGTCGTCAGCGTCACCGCTGAAATCAGCTTGTCGGGCCAGCGGTCTTTGTATCGAACCGCTAGAAGTCCAAGGGAAATCGCTAGCGGGACCGAAATCGCGGCCGCCCAGAAGGCAAGAAACAGAGTGTTTTTCAATCGTCCGCCAAGGCTGTCTGCGATGTCGCGGCCATTGGTCAACGCGGTGCCCAGATCGCCCTGCAACACACCACCGAGCCATGCGAAATAGCGGGTTACGGCGGGGTCGTTCAAGCCGAGTTCGCGGCGCATGTTCGCCAACGCTTCGGGCGTGGCGGATTGCCCTAATATGGATTGTGCCACGTCACCTGGCAAAATCGAGGTGCCTACGAAGATCAAGACCGACGCGGCAAAGAGCAGAAGAAGGCCCAACGCTAAGCGTTGGGCGATCAGTTTCAGTACAGGGTGCATAAGCATATGTTACCTTATGCGTCTTTAACCCAGCATTTGATCGGGGCTTTGTTGTTCATCAATTCTGCGTTCGGATCTTTGATCCAACCGCCGACGTTGTTGGCAACCCCATCCACGAAATCATTGAACATTGGCAATATCACACCGCCTTCGTTGTGCAGCATCATGCCCATCTTGGAATAGATTGCCTTGCGCTTGGCTTCGTCCAGTTCGGCGCGTGCTTCTAACAGCATTGCGTCGAATTCCGGGCGCTTCCAACGGGTATCGTTCCAGTCGGCACTTGAAAGATAGGCTGTCGAATACATCTGGTCCTGTACCGGACGACCACCCCAATACGAGGCACAGAAAGGCTTCACATTCCAGACTTCGGACCAATAGCCGTCATTTGGCTCGCGCTTGATTTCCAGCGGGATACCGGCGGCTTTCGCCGATTCCTGGAAAAGCGAAGCGGCCTCTACGGCACCTGGGAAGGCACCATCTGCAACGCGCAGAATAATTGGGCTGCCGTCGTGACCGGATTTTGCGTAATGCTCTTTAGCTTTTTCGATGGAGTGTTCACGCTGAGGAATCGACGCATCGAACAGCGGATAGGACGCGTTGATCGGCATGTCGTTCCCGATAGAGCCATAGCCGCGCAGGATCTTATCAACCATTTCTTCGCGGTTGATCGCATATTTCAAAGCCAGCCGCAGATCGTTGTTGTCGAAAGGTGCGGTATCTACATGGGCGATGAACACATAGTGGCCACGACCGGAGACAGATTTGACGCTTAGGTTTGGCGCCCGATCCAGTAGGGCAGCAACCTTAGGGTCAACGCGGTTGATCATGTTGACCTGACCCGATTGCAGCGCCGCGGTACGCGCGGTGGCATCGTTCAGAACCAGCACTTCGTTATAATCGGTAAAGCCACGGTTGTCGGCATCCCAGTAGTTCTCGTTGCGCGTGAAGCCGTGGCGAACGCCGGGCTCGTCGACTTCCAGCGTGTATGGACCCGTACCGATACCGGCACCGGGGTTATCCATGCCGCCATCGGGCTGGATCATCAGGTGGTAATCGGCCATGAGGTAGGGAAGGTCAGCGTTGCCGACGCCCAGTTCAACGATCAAGTTGTCGCCGTCGACCTTCATGTTTTCGATGCCGCGCATGATGCCCAACGCACCTGACTGGCTGTTTTCATCCGAGTGACGCTGCATGGTTTTCAGTACGTCTTCGGGGGTCATGTCCTTGCCGTTATGGAACTGGATCCCTTTGCGGATTTTGAAAGCCCATGTTTTCGCGTCGGCCGATGCTTCATAGCTCTCGGCCATGCGTGGTTCAACTTCGCCCGCCGGGTTCACCTCGACTAGCGTTTCATACAGGTGGCGCAGGTTATCAAGCGGCACTTCAGAGGCTGTCAAAGCCGGATCAAGCGTGTTGGTCGATTCCCCGCCCGGCCAACAAATTCGCGACGGGTCATCGTACCTTTGGCCACCTGACCGGTCATATATTCCAGTTGATCATTCATGTATGTTTCTCCCTGATTAGGTGATATTTCCGTGGGTTTTTGCACGGGTTTTTTTATTGATTGATGACACAACGTTAAGCATTTCCCAGAGTGTCGCAAGAGTTAATAGCGTGGCATATGTGACGGTTCTATTACATAAAGTGCCGCTTAATGCTATCCACTACGTCGCGTTCGTAGATCAATATATCGTTTTCATACGCCTCTACGCGGGCGGTAAGATGAAAAAACGTTGCGTCTGACCACATTTTCGAATGGGTTTCTGTGCGCAGTCGGATGTCATCTCGCTCCAGCTCTTCGGTCCAGTGACACGCACCTATAGCCGATGACGGGTCGTCGGGTTTGATGGTCCAACGTTCGCGGGCAATTGACCCCGATATCAGGCCATGATCACAATCGCGAACCTTACCGAAATCATCCTCGATGGTCAGAGAAACCTCGCCGGTTACCATATTAGTTTCCTGACGGCGCTCATGGTTTTCGGCACGTAACGTTTGCGTGGTCCAAGGGGCGGCAGCAGTCGGGGGTGGGAAAACATATTCGTCACCCCCGGTGGTCGGACGTTGGGGCATCTCCACATGGCCTGACGCCAGTCTAAGGCTGGATGCTTCGGGGGCTGGCCAGATCAGCGGCCAATAAGCATTGGATACGGACACGCGCAGCCGGTGACCGGCAGGGATGCGATACGCGATGTGGTCCAGATCAAAATTTACCGTAATTGCGTCGCCGCACGGGACCGGGGCGGGGGTTTCAGGGCTATCGCGGTGACACAAATTAAGCACGCCATAGGTGATCCGAGCGCTGGCCCCGTCAGGATGTACGTGGTTTAGTCGTACTGCGATTTGGCCATGCGGTCTGTCGCTGGTAAGGTTGAAAGAGATACGGGGTGCCCCTACGATATCGTAATCATCCGCCAAGGGCGCAGTATCAAAGGTCGCCGATAATGCATCATCGTGGCGCTGGTCCCCTGGCATTTCCGGCCCTAGCCATATCGCACAGTATTCGCCGGCGTCTGCGCCACAATGAGCCGGCGTTTGAATGACAGTGCTTAGCGTGCCGGTGTCATCCGTTAGCCCTTTATCTGTCAGGTGCAGCAGCTTTTTAGCTAAATGCGAAGTGGCTCCGTCCGTTTCCGCAATCCATCGGCCTGGACGTTGCGATACCCAAGCGGCGGGGCGCATTCCGTCCATCAAATAGGCACGATAGTCGGGGTCTTTCTCTACGCCGGTGTCGATCCCTTTCAGCCACTGGTCCCACCAACGCAGCGCTTCTTGCAGAAACCCGATGCGCGGTTCGGGGATCGCAAAATGCGGATATTTATGTACCCAAGGACCAACAATGCCCTTGGCCCCAGGCAAGGCTTCGACCAGTTGGGGAACGGCGTTTTTATACGCGTCACCCCAGCCGCCGATCGCCAGAACCTTGGCCTTGATCGCTGAATAATCCTCGATCACCGACCCCTGTTTCCAATAGGCATCGCGGGTCTGATGGCGCAGCCAAAGCGAAGGAAGAAAGGGCTCTGCCTTCAGCCGTTCTAGCCACATCTCACGCCAGTCTTGACGCAGGGCAGGGTCTGGAGCCCGGCTGGAATAGGCCCACATGGTCGCGCCCCAGCCAAGGTTTTCGTTCAGCAGGCATCCGCCTTTATAGTGGATGTCATCGGCAAAGCGATCCACGGTGGAACACAAAGTAACAACCGCCTTTAATGGCTTGGGATCGTGCGCGGCCACTTGCAGCCCGTTGAAGCCACCCCAGCTAATCCCCATCATCCCGACGCTGCCGCTGCACCATGGCTGCGACGCAAGCCAGTTTATCACTTCGATGCAATCCGCCTGTTCCTGGGGGGTATATTCGTCCTCCATTATGCCTTGGCTGTCACCGTTACCGCGCATGTCAACCCGTACGCAGGCATAGCCCCGTTCCGCGAACCAGGGATGTGTAAGCGCGTCGCGCCCCGTGGTGCCGTCGCGCTTTCGATAGGGAAGGTATTCCAAAATCGCCGGAACCGGTTGTTCATTGGCATTCTGCGGCCGCCAAATTCTTGCGGATAGGCGGCACCCATCGGATAGGGTGATGCCAACATCAGGGTCTTCAATCAGCGGCAAAGGCTCGTTAGAGGTATTTTCCATGCGCGCAGACTTGCTAGCCCCAGCGGGGTTGTCAACTGGACACCTGATTTGCCCCGAAATTTAAGGACGATCTTTAAGTTTTTGGAATCCTTGGAGAATGGCAGTGATCTATTAATTTAGATAATTGTTTCGCCCACAGGTTGAAAGTGTGTCCAATGTGCACTGTGAAATGTGGCAAGACTGTGCCGTTATGAATTAAAACTTGGCTTTTTCAGGGCAAAAAGGGTATACAGGTTTCAATAATAAGTTTCGTTTAACATAGCGAACATCATCAGGCGGCTACACGATCTATTTAAGGGTCGGTTGTCATTCAATATTTTGGCGCTACGCAAAAAGCGGGCACCGAGGCAGAGCGGTATTATTATGAAGACGATAGATTTCGTCGTTCGCGATCAAGCGGGCGCATTGCAGCGTGGCATGGTTTTGGATGGTGCCGAGTCGCATATTATTCAGGCCCAGTCGGGTCAGGAAATTTCCCTGAACCTGCGCCAGACTGATTTTCTTTCTCAACAGCGCGCGGGCAGCGACCTTTTACTTACGCTTGCCGATGGTCGTGTCATCACCATTGAAAATTACTTCAATCAAGCGGGCACCCCCAATCGTCTGTTCATTTCGTCAGATGGATATCTGAACGAGGTGGCTTTTGTTGAAGCGGACGGGGGCAGTCTTTTTGCGCAATACGGTCCTACTGAGCAGTGGGGCAAGTGGAGCCCTTCGGACGATCTGATCTATCTTGGTCGCAGCGATGCAATCATGCCCCCCGGTGGCGCGATTGCCGGCGGGGATGACGAGGTCTCGATGTTGGCAGCGCCCTTGCTCGGTGGTGTGGTCGGTGGCGGTGGTGCTGCGACAGTCGCGGCCGCAGCCGCAGTCGGTGGGGCCGCCGTGCTAGGTGCGGGCGGGAATGGCACCGGCGGCGGTGCGTCCAAGGCACCACCATTTGTAAATGAACCTGAATCGTCTGCCACAGTCGGAGGCGATGAGGCCACAAAAAGCGTCACTGTTACCGGTGGGGGTGAGCCGGGATCTGAGGTTGTCGTTACTGTTGGCGAGAAACAGGTCACTACTACTGTTGGTGACGACGGTACGTTTGAGGCAGTTTTCGAGGGTGATAATTTCCCGGCGGACGGAAACCATGAGGCCGTTGTTACGGTGACAACGGATGGAGAAGAAGCCACACTGGATGGTCCGAGCTTCGTAATCGACACCACCGCCCCAGTTGTCACCGTGACCGAAGGGACCAAAGGCGTTTCGGATTACTTTAATGCCGACGGATTTGCGACGGGCGTCACTCTGAAGGGCACTGGCGAAGCCGGTACAGATGTAGAGGTCACAGTAAGCGAAAAGGTCGTCACCACAACCGTCGCCGACGACGGAACATGGTCGGTAACGTTCGAACCGGGCATGCTCGAAGCTGGTGAGTACGAGACCGAAATTTCGATCAAGTCGACCGATCAATATGGCAATACGTCCACAAGCGTGGAGACGTTGGTTGTTGATACGCTGGCACCGGCGGTAACAGTCACGTCAGGTTCGCAATCAGTAGGCGATATCTTTAACGGGGCTGCGTTTAGCAACGGTGTAACCCTCTCCGGCGAAAGCGAACCTGGTGCCACAATTCAACTGACTGTTGGGGGTATTACGCGCACAGCTACGGTAGGGGAAAACGGCACGTGGTCCGCTACGTGGCAACCTGGCACATTGCCGGAAGGCGAATATGTCAGCGATATTACCATTATCGCTACCGACAAGTTCGGCAACGCCACTACAGTTACAGAACAGTTAGCTGTCGATACGGTTTCCGAAGTAACCCTTGCTACGGATAGCGTCGAAGTGGACGGCGTAGTGAACGCGGCTGAGCGGGCCGATGGGGTGACCCTGACAGGCACGGCGCAACCGGGGTCGACGGTCGATGTCACCTTTGGTTCGGCAACTAAAGCTGCGACAGTTGATGCAAACGGAAATTGGAGCGCGCAGTTCGCGGCGTCCGAAGTGCCCACGGGTGAAGCGGTCGCGACAGTAACGGCTGTTGCCACCGATAGCGTCGGCAACAGCTCGACCGTAACCGGCCAGATACAAATCGATACTTTGGTTCGCGATCTTGCCTTTACGGGCCAGACCGGAGGAAGCGACGGCATTGTGAATGGTTCGGAGGCGGCGCAGGGTATCGTTATGACCGGCACCGTTGAACCCGGTTCTTCCGTGATGGTTAAGCTTGGCCAGGTGTCTCATGCGGCCACCGTGGCAGCAGACGGTAGCTGGAGCGTGACTTTTGCCCCTTCGGATATTCCGGCGGGTACATATACGACAACCATGACCGCCACAGCCACCGATGCAGCCGGGAACACCGATAGCGTATCTCAGTCGGTATCTGTCGATACCGAAGCAGGGTCGTTGACCATCAACGCGGCCCCGATTGAAGGCGACGACGTTGTCAATGCGGCCGAAGCAAGTGACGGCGTTGCTATTTCAGGTACTGCTGATGCAGGAGCCGTCGTGCAGGTTACCCTTGCGGGAATTACTCACACTGTCGTAGCGGACGCAAACGGTCAGTGGACATCCTATTATGCGGCAGGCGAGGTTGCTCAAGGTGTCTATAACGCTGACATCACCGCCACGACTACGGACAGTGCTGGCAACACCCGTAGCGCAACCGATAGCGTGCAGGTCGATACACGCGTTGACAACCTTTCGCTCAACAAGGTTGAAGGTGACGATATCGTCAGCGGTGCAGAGCGCCTTGCCGATGGTGGCGTAACAGTATCAGGTACCAGTGAAATCGGGTCATCGGTAGTGGTAAGTCTTGGTAACGCCTCAATGAACGGTGTGGTGGATGCGAACGGTAACTGGTCCGTCACGTTTGCCCCCGGTCAAATCCCTCAAGGCACGATCAATACAACCGTTTCTGTGAAGGCTACCGATCAGGCAGGAAACTCTGCCAGTGCAAGTCATGCGGTGCTCATCGACACTGTGGTTGACCCGTTGAACATGGATCAAGCCGGAGGCAACGACGCTATCGTCTCCGCCCGCGAAGCAGAGGCCGGGATCGACCTGAATGGCCGCGTTGAAGCGGGTTCGACTGTCGTGGTCAATTTCGACGGCACGAACTACACAGCGTCGGTGGACTCTTCAGGCAACTGGACTGTTATGATCCCGCCTGCGAGCATCCGTCCGGGCACTTATGATGCCGACATATCGGTTACAGCAACCGACCACGTGGGCAATATCGCCTCAATCTCCGATACGTTGGCGATTGACACATACGCGCCAGAGGGCCCCGTCATCGCATCTTACACTCGCGACGGCGACGGTATACGCGGAATCTCAACCGAAATCAGCCCGGACACGCTGGATGTTCACCAGATCAACGCAGATCGGTCCATATCCGAAGTCGACGCCACCAGCTTTGACATCGATGCCATCGGGGAGCGTAATTTTCAGTTCAATACCAATGTGCCCGACGGGTCCGACTTGGTCGTGACGGCAACGGACACGGCGGGAAACTCGTCGGGAACCTATCTCGCGCTGGACGACGAAAGTGCGAATACACGGCTCGACCTCAGCAATCCTAACTTGGCGCAATACAATATCGAAACTGTTGATTTGCAATTTGCAGAGGAAGCTCAATTGACGATCACCGAGGCCGCGTTAGTAAATTTGTCGAAGAATACAAATTCATTGATCGTGAATGGTTTCAGCGACGACACGGTGACAATCACAGGCGCAGTACGGGATGGGTTTGAAGTCAAAGATGGCCAAACCTACGATATCTATACGCTGGGCTCTGAGGGGACATTGATGATCGATAATGACATCAATGTGCTTATCTGAAGACGATAGGCTGTAGTTAAAGACGGGACGGGGGGCCGGTTTCCCCGGACGGATCAAGATAATAATACCGGCACGTTAAGGGCAGGATATGGGGCAGAGCGTAAAAGGGGCAGGGGGCATGTGCGTTTTGGCGCTGGCCCTGTCCGGCTGCATGTCGGACATCAGCGAAAGGTATGCGCCTGCCGACCTCGTCTCGCGCTTCAGATCGCCTGATGCGACACAGGCTATCAAGCCGACCTATGCGGAAAAGATCACCGCCGACAGCCAGATTATCCAAGGGTTGGCGACGCGGACATCCGTACTGCCCGCTGACTCCGTCGCGGCCACCGTCGCGTCATCGGTTCTGGCGGCCAACAGTCGTACGGCTGAATCCGAGGTTCGCGCAGCTACGCTTCGGTCGGAAGCGGCCAGCAAGAACTGGTTGCCAAAAATCGGCCCGCAGGTCAGCCTGACATCGCTTGGGTCGCTCGCTGCGAATTTGGTGGTTGATCAGGTGTTATTTGATAACGGGCGCCGTGCTGGCGAACGTGCCTTTGCTGTGGCGGATGTCGAAGTTGCGGCTGTGTCGCTGGCGCAAGATACCAATGACCGCGTTGCCACAGCTCTCAAGCTTTATACCACCGCCGCGCAAGCGCGTGAAAACGCAGCGCTCGATGTAGTGACGCTAAAGGATATGACTCATTTTGAATGGGTCATGCAAGAAAGGGTCAAGGGCGGTGTTTCGGACATGTCTGACCTGACGGTTCTTCGCCAGAAGCTTGCCGAAATCAGGGCCCGCTACGAGGCGTCAATCGAACGCGATGCGACTTCCATTTCAGAACTGAACGCCATGTCCATCACGCCGCTTGGCGACTTGCGTGGCATTCCCGAATTTCAGGTGAACGCATTTGCTGCGGAACCCCTGATCGTTGTCCGGGCCCAAGCGGAAAAGATCAGGGCAGTCGCTTCGGCCAAGGTCAATCGCGCAAGCTTTCTGCCTAGTCTGTCTGCGGGCGGTACCATCGGCAAGGGAAGCAACCTGGGTCTGCATGTCAAATCTGACAGTCTGTTGGGATTCGGGACCAGTGCCTCGCTCGAAGCGGTGAAGATGGCCGAAGAAACCGCCACGCGAAAATTGCGCCAGTCCACCGAGGACGCGAACCGGGATCTGCGGCGCCTTGAAAAGCAAATTAGCGCCAAGGCCCGGCAAGCCGCCGAAGCAACGACGCTTGCAGCCCAAGCCAAACGCAACCTTGATATATTCCAGGCCCAATACGACGCAGGCCAGCGTCAAGTAATGGATGTAGTGGGCGTCTATGAGACCTATACGCGGCAACAACAAGCTCAGGTCGCATTAAAATACGACGTGGTCACACTGCGCGTAGAGATGGCGCGCATTCAGGGTGTTCTTGCCGACGGGAGCGCGATTTGACTCAGAAGTCCCCCTTCACGCTGACCATCACCAACGGTAATCAGGGGCGTTTGATCGCATCAAAGGTCGCGCCGCCGAAAGCAGATAATTCCAACCGGTTGGAAGACCGGCTGATGGCGCGGGCAAAGTTGGCGTCGGTTTATTCGGGGTTGCTAGGCGTTAGCGCACCGACCAACGACATCTTTGAGATCCTATCGCGGCATTCGGTCGTAGGAGCGCAAGCCGAGCAAGAGGCCAGCAGCATCGCCAAGGGGTTAGAGGCGGCAGGTTTGCTGACGCAGGTAAGCCGCGTGGATGCGATGTCCAACGAGCTATGGCCGGCGCTTGCCTACATGACTTCTGGCCAGCTTTTGCTGGTGATGGGCCAGACGCGCGGTGAACTGATTGTGTATGACACAACTTGCACAGACAACCGCGCTATGGTGCCGATTACTGATTTCGATCCCTTTTTTGCCGGGGTGATCGTGCGCGCCGAGGCCACGTTGAAGGCCGTGGCACAGACTCATAAGACCGACGCCGCACCAGTACACTGGTTCTGGGGTGAATTTCCGCGTTTTCGCCGCCAGCTTGTTGAAGTCGCAATGGGATCGTTTGTCGCCAACCTTCTGGCTGTCGCGGTCGCGCTGTTTTCGCTTCAAGTTTATGATCGTGTAATCCCGCACCAATCGGAAGCGACGCTTTGGGTGTTGGCCATCGGTGCGATGTTGGCGCTGTTGATGGAGGCGTTTTTGAAAATGGCGCGCGCGCGGCTGATGGATGGAGCAGGGCGTCAGATTGAGCTGTCTGTACAAGATGTTTTGATGAAACGGGTACTGGGAATGCGCTCGGATACACGAGGTCAGGCACCGAACCAATTATACTCCGCCATGCGCGAATTCGGTTCTGTGCGTGAATTCTTTACCGCTTCCACCATCGGCACCATCGCTGACATCCCCTTTATCTTCGTATTTCTGTTTTTGGTCGCCAGCATCGCGGGTAACGTCGTGTGGGTATTGATCGTGGGCGGCATTTTGATGTTGGTACCGGGGTTCTTCCTGCAAAGGAAAGCCATCCAGCTCACGCAGGAAACCCAAGGCGCTTCGACCAAATCTTCGCGGTTGCTGCACGAAGCAATTTTTGAACTCGATACGGTCAAAACCCAACGTGCGGAAGATCGTATCATCCGGCTATGGACCGAGCTGAACACGTTATCCTCGATCAAATCGTCTGAACAACGCGCGTTAGCATCATTCCTGACCTTCTGGAGCCAAGGCATCCAGCAAGCAACGTACGTGGCCGCTGTGATCGTGGGCACCTATCTGGTATTTGCAGGCGCTTTCACCGTAGGGTCGATCATTGCCGTGGGTATCCTCACCGGGCGAACCCTCGGGCCGCTCACACAATTATCGGGTACCTTGGCGCGGTGGGGCAACGTCAAAGGCGCGCTCGACGGGCTGGAAGCGATCGTAGCTGCGCCGCAGGACAGTGAAGCGGAGCGGACCTATCTTCGCCGCGAAAAGCTGAAAGGCCAGTTCGAGTTACGTGATGTACTCTTTCGCTACGAAGAGGACGGCCCTCCGACCGTCGATATCAAAGGGATACTGATCCAACCCGGACAGCATGTTGCAGTGCTCGGCGCGAACGGTTCAGGAAAATCATCGCTGCTCAAGCTTTTAAGCGGTCTCTATGCGCCAAGCTCGGGACGTATCTTGCTGGATGGGACTGAATTGGGCCAGATCGAGCCACGCGACCTACGCCGCCTGATTGGCTATCTGGGACAGGACGTTCGCCTTTTTTCTGGTACGCTGCGCGATAACCTGAACCTGACCATGCTAGAGCACGACGACGACCGCCTGCATGCAGCGTTGGATTTTGCGGGGTTGGGAATGTTCGTGCGCAACCATCACAAAGGGCTTGATCTTGAGATTCAAGACGCAGGCGCAGGCCTTTCCATCGGGCAACGTCAATCTATCGGTTGGGCGCGGTTGTGGTTGCAAGATCCGTCAATCTGCTTGTTGGACGAACCCACCGCCGCTTTAGATCAAAGATTGGAAGCGTCCTTGGTCGCGCGACTGCATAAATGGATGGAAGGGCGCACTGCGATTATCGCAACCCACCGCGCACCTATTCTGGCCCTCACGGAGCGGTCACTGGTGCTTCAGGATGGGCGCATGACAGTAGATGGGCCAAAGGAAAAAGTGCTGGCGCATCTGGCCAGCCACCAAGGAAACGTTGCATGAGCGCCGCCCAAGGGACGCGCTTTGGCGCTCAGATAAATTTGCGTATGCGCGGGCCCTCCATGGTCGTCTGGCTCTGTGCGGCGAGCGTTTTGATCTTTTTGCTTTGGGCGGCATTTGCATGGGTAGATGAAATTGTCCGCGCCGAAGGCTCGATGATATCATCTTCGCGACCCCAAATCATTCAGAACCTAGAAGGCGGCATTCTGGCTGAACTCAGCGTGGGCGAAGGCGATATTGTCGACAAGGGGGATATGCTTGCCCGGCTTTATGGGACGCAATTCCAATCATCTGTCGACGACCTTGAGGATCAAATCAGTGCTTTCGAAATCCGTCGCCTGCGGCTAGAGGCCGAATTGGCGGGCCGGTATGATTTCGAAGTGCCAGCCGAATTATTGCAGCGTACTCCGGATATCGTTGCATCTGAGCGCGCGCTTCTCAAGGCGCGGCAGTCTGATTTCGTATCGCGATCAGACGGGGCAAAACGCGTGTTAAAGGAAGCCACCAAAGAGCGCGACCTTTTGGAAAACATGCTGCGCAAGAAGATTGTGTCGTTGATCGAGGTCACACGTGCCCGCAAGGTCCATGCCGATGCGAGGATCAAGCTGGATGAGATCATCACCGGTACCGAACTGGAACGTGCGCAGGAATATTCGGACGTGCTGAAGGAGCTTGCAACGCTGAAACAGAACCTGAAGGCGAGCACCGATCAGTTGAACCGAACCGTGTTGGTCAGCCCGCTGCGCGGCATTGTCAACAATCTGAGCATTACGACGATAGGTGGTGTGGTGCGCCCCGGGGAGGAAATACTGCAAATCATCCCGCTTGATGAAGAGCTTTTCGTCGAGGCGCGCGTGAAACCCAAGGATATCGCAGGAGTGCGCCCCGGGCAGGAGGCTACCGTCAAACTCTCAGCCTATGATTATACCATTTACGGCACGTTGAAAGGGACGGTTAAGGTAATATCGGCGGATACCTTCAAGGATGAAAGATCACGCTCTGCTGATGGCGATCCACATTACAAGGTTACCTTGCAAGTGGATACGGAACACCTGACCCAGCGGCAGGCATCGTTACAGTTTAGGCCTGGCATGCAGGCAAGCGTAGAATTGCACACAGGATCGAAGACCGTTTTGCAGTATTTGTTGAAGCCTTTGTATAAGTCCACAGAGGCGTTTCGAGAGCCGTAAGGCAGGATGGGGGCTGTCTGCCCCCAAACCCCCGAGGATGTAGTGCCATTTGGAACTTAGGGGCGTTCTGTATCGATCCAGATGGTGCAGGGACCTTGGTTGGTGGAGCAGACTGACATATCGGCACCGAATTCCCCGGTTTGGGTTGGAATATCGAGCTGCTTCATAGATGCGATGAAGTGCAGGTAAAGCGACTTTGCCAAGTCGGGTTGGCCAGCACCTGAAAACCCGGGCCGCGTGCCCCGCGACGTGTCCGCCGCCAAAGTGAACTGACTGACGATGAGAGCGCTGCCGCCGGTCTGGGCAAGACTGAGGTTCATCTTGCCGTCGTTGTCTTTGAACAGACGTAGTTTGGTGATTTTGGCGGCGAGATCTTGCGCCGTTGCCTTGGTGTCATTGGGCATGGCACAAACGAAGACGAGCAACCCTGCGCCTGTTTTTCCGGTCACCTCGCCATCAATTGTGACCGACGCACCCGTTACCCGTTGGATCAATGCGCGCATCTTAGCTGTGCCAGTCGATGATGTCTGAGGGACTGGCGCGGGCGGTGCGGAACTGGTTAACCGCAGCATCAGCATCTGGATAGCCGAATGAAATAGCACAGAGGATAAGCTTGGTATCCGCGATACCGAAGTGTTCGCGCACTGTAGGGGCGTAGGCGGCAATGGCCGCCTGTGCTATTGTCGCTACCCCGAGAGCAGTGGCTGCAAGCGTGAAAGCTGTCACAAAACCGCCGCTGTCCATTGCACCGTATGCCCCGAGTTCGGCGGGAGTGGAAACGATAGCAACGTGGGGCGCATCGAAAAGCGCATAATTGCGACGCATCTGGGCCTGACGACGCTCGACGTCGGATCTGGCGATGCCCGCGGCTTCGTAGAGTTGGTAGCCGCAGGCGCGGCGGCGATCATTGTAGACCCCGGTGTAGCTTGTAGGCCAGTCCAAGTCAGGATTTGACGGTAAGCCCATGTCGACTTGTGCGGCGAGTGCATTGCGAAAACGATCGGTTGCGTCGCCCTTGGTGATCGCCACTTGCCATGGTTGGGCATTGCACCAAGACGGTGCGTGGCGTGCAGCGGCGACAATCTGCGAGATTATGTCATCGGGGACCGGATCGGGCCGGAAGGCTCTGCACGAATAGCGAGATTTCAGGACGTCGGTCAAGGTATCGATCTGGGTCATCGTTGCTGTGCCATGAAGTATCCGATGATGCCTGCGGCAATCAGGCCGAGGATCACCGCGAAAGTGATTTTGAGGGTGGAATAGGGCCGTTCGCCTTGCACATTGCCGGTGCGTCCGTTGACAACGAAGCGGTAGGTTTTGCCTTGGTACTTATAGGCAGCCAACCACACTGGCAGTAAGACATGCTTGAAGGTCACGTTGCTGAGCTTAGTTTGAATGTCGTGAACTTGCTGGCGGTCGCCGCCGATATCAAAGCGCACGTCGCGTTCTATCATCCGGTCCATGATCTCGCGGGCCTCGGCAAAGCCTTCCTCTAGCGTGACAGCATAGGCTTCCGCCCGAAATCCAGCGAGATATTCCGGGGCATAGGGTTCCAAGGCGGCAAGGTCCCATGGCTCTAGCGCATCGGTAAACTTCTTTGGCAACGAGCGCGAAGCCAGTACAAGCACGTCATCAAAAAAGCGGCTGACACGACCCGAGACAGAGCGCCAACGGACCTTGGGCACTTGCTGTTGTACAGGCTTGCCATCCCGCATCACGGTTTGGGTAACGTAATACACCGTGCCACGTTCGCCTGAGTAACTGGATTGAGTATCAGCATCATAGGTCCAATATGGCACGTAAATGCCCTGCATCCGGCGGCCCTTGCGCGCGTAGGCCTGCAAGTTGCTGGGGGCGAACCAAAGACTGCCCAACCATTGAGTCATTGCATCGCGGGCAACCGTTTCGGTCAAGGCAAAGGGGAGCACGGCGCGGGGTTTGATGTGACGGTTGGTGCCGGTGTCGATCACCACCGGTGTTGCGCAGAAGGGGCACACCGTTGCATGTTTTCCGGGGTCAAATTCGACCTGTGCCGCACAGTTGGGGCAGGTGCTGACCCGGGTCTCTTCCATCTCGGCTTGCGGCAATTGGCGGGCGATGGCCATGCTAAAGTCAAGTTCCGCGATGGGTTGGTGTCGGCGTCGATCGGATATGGATTCGGTATTGCCGCAATAATCACAGACCAGCAGATTTTGTTGCGGGTCAAAGCGCAGATCCGACCCGCAAGTGGTGCAGGGAAACCGATGTTCTTCGACCGGGGTCCGTGGCGGGTCGTCAAAGGCAGGGGTGGGCGGCATCAGGCGTCCTTTGGTCGGGCTTGGTCTAAACATAGAGCAGCTAGACCATGCTCACCAGAGGTCCATCACAAAAAACGGTGCAAGACCTTGGGGGCGACAATGCGCAAAGCGTTGTCCCGCAGGGCGAAGTGGCGCCAGATATGAAATCCTGCGTGCAGGGCGGCGATGAAAGCCAAGCCGTAAAATTCAATGCTGTGGATCCATCCGACCCAGTTATTTGCCCGGGGCAAATTCAGTGGGACCGCGATAGGAACTATGCCGCCCGCCCACAGCTGCACCGTTGACGTCAAACCAATCAGCAGACCGGTCACAGCAACGGCGAACATTCCCCAGATCAATGTCTTGTGCAACACCGGGTGCGCGCGCCGTGACCAACCACCAAGCTTTGGGCCGGGCCTGCCCAGCAATCCGCGACGCAGATACATGACGGTCCAAAACAGCGCAGTACTGACGAACGCCAGCCCCAAGATACCGTGAAAGCGAACGGCAACTGGGCCAAAGCGCGCTACATCCGCCGGTTGCACGATTACAAACCAAGCAAACAAAGGCACCATCGTCCAGTGCAATAGTTTGAAAAGGCTACGCGCCTGATTAGCCTTGAACGGCAAGAACGTGTTCATCCCACATACACGGTCTTAGCGTCGCGTAAGTTTCGGGGACCCAAAAGAAGGGTAAACAAACCGCGCGAGATTATCCCAGTTTGGCTGCATCCGCTTCAGGCATCGGGCACAGGGGGCGGCGGTGGCAGCACGGTGAAAAGCTGCGCCAGTTCGGCAACATCGTCAGCCTTCAACCAGCCGTCTTGACCGGGTGTCCAGACAAACGTCTTCCGGGTGAGCCCGCCATCGGCTGCCATTCGACCAAGCGCGGCCTTGGAGAATGGGCCTTTCGTCTGACCGTCCTGAGCAAGATGCCAGACTTTCTCGGGTTGGGGCGGTGGCGGTGGTGTATGCACAGCAGCAGGTCTTGGCCCCCATGGCCCGGTCTGTGCAGCCGCAGCATGCCCCATTTGCATACCCAGCCCGGCCCCCAAACCAGTTTGCATAGCGCTACCAGCGGGGCCTTCCTGTCCAAGCGCTTCGGCTGCCTGAAATTGGGTGTATTTGTTCAAATCCCCGATCACCCCCATGGAAGAACGTTTGTCCATCACGTCTTCTACTGCTGGGGGAAGCGATACGTTTTCAATATATAATTCGGGAATGGTTAGGCCATATTCCGCTATTGTCTCTGAAATTTCGCCGCTGACCAATTTGCCCAATTCGCGGGTATTCGCCGCCATGTCGAGAACCGAAATATTTGACAGCGCGATACGGCGCGAAAACTCCTGAACGATGATGTTGCGGATTTGATAGCTGATTTCATCCATGGTGAATTCGCCGTCGGTACCAACAATTTCAGTCAGGAAACGCGCCGGGTCCGATACCTTTACCGTATAGGTGCCAAAGGCGCGCAGGCGTACTGGGCCAAATTCGGGGTCACGTACGATAATCGGGTTTTTGGTCCCCCATTTCAGGTTGCTGAAACGCGTGGTATTTACGAAATATATCTCTGACTTGAAGGGGCTCTTGAACCCGTGATCCCAATGTTGAAGCGATGTCATGACCGGCATGTTGTTGGTTTCGAGCATGTAAAGCCCCGGTGTGAACACGTCGGCCAACTGACCCTCGTGCACAAACACCGCCGCCTGACCTTCTCGGACGGTCAGCTTGGCGCCGTATTTGATCTCGTGGCCTTCGCGTTCAAACCGCCACACCATCGTATCGCGCGTGTCGTCTGTCCAATGAATGACGTCGATAAATTGGCCAGATAGAAAATCGAGAATACCCATCGGGGAGGTCCTTTTGAGAAAGAGAAGGAGAGGCGGG